>CAZUHZ010000169.1:0-4656 GCA_964620895.1 uncultured Dysgonomonadaceae bacterium
TCTCTTTAGCTAAGACATTAATAATTAATAATTATCCTCATACTTCATACCCCTCCTAACACCTCACACCTCACACCACAAACAAACCCCACATCTCATACTTCACATTAGTTTCTTGCTAAATACCACACACGGATTACAAATCCGCGCGAGCGGTGAATAGTATAGTCAAACAGATTCCTCACGTGCGTATCGGAATGACAGAGGTTTTCAACCTCATACCTCATTAATAATTGAAAGTTGAGAATTGAGAATTGAAAATGAATGCTCAACCGCTCGCAAGAATAATTAAATAAACCACCTGTTCTCTTTAGCTAAGACATTAACAATTAATAATTATCCACATACTTCACACCCAAACCCCACACCACACACCCCACACCCACCTATCTAATATTAGCAATAGATATAATATCTGCGAATACTCCAGCCGCTGTCACCTCTGCCCCAGCACCATATCCTTTTATCACCATTGGGTGCTTATTGTATCGTTCGGTAGTTATCATAATAATGTTGTTGCTACCTTCCAAATCATAGAAAGGATGCCCCCTCTCAACTTCGCGCAATGCCACTTCGCATTTGCAACCCTCACCCCCCTCTAAATCGTAGGTGGCTACTAGTCGCAAGCGTTTATGTTCTACTTCAAGTTGCTTGCGCCGCTCCTCAAACGCCTCATCCATTTCGGGTATGGTATCCCAGAAGTTATTGAGTGAGCCCTCAAAATACTTTTGCGGAATGAGTGGTGTTTTTTCTACATCGGTTTGTTCTATGCTGCCACCCGCTTCGCGTGATAGAATAACCAACTTGCGCACCACATCCAGCCCACTAAGGTCGGTGCGAGGATCGGGCTCGGCAAACTTTGCATCAACCGACATTTTAATAGCTTTGCTAAAAGGAATCTCCTCACTCAGCGTGTTGAATATAAAATTGAGTGTGCCCGAAAGCACAGCTTCCAATTTTATTATTTTGTCACCCGAGTTAGTCAGTGAGTTCATCGTGTTGATGATAGGTAGCCCAGCACCTACATTTGTTTCAAACAAAAACTTCACACCGTTGGTGCGTGCAGTCTCCTTTAGTTCTTTGTAGGTTTGGAAAGCCGATGAGGCAGCAATCTTATTGGCTGTTACAATAGAAGTGTTGTTCGACATCAACTCTTTGTACAACTTCGACACATCTTCGCTAGCAGTACAATCTACAAACACCGAGTTGAATATATTCATCTCTAGTATCTCGTTGCGAATTATTTCGGGAGAGCTTTTCACTCCGTTTGTCATCAGGTTGTTGTAAAAGTCATCTAATTCAATACCTTCTCTATTGAATAGTGCTTTCCGACCATTGGCAATACCCACCACATTCATGCGAAGCTTGTTTTGCTCTTTCAGCGTCTCTTGTTGTTGTTTTATCTGATTGAGCAAATTGCCACCTACAGTGCCTGTGCCAATAATAAAGAGGTTCAACTCTTGGTAGGGCGACAAGAAAAAGGAGTCGTGAATTACATTAAGCGCTTTGCGCAAATTCTCTTTTGTGATAACGCACGAAATGTTTGTTTCGGATGCCCCTTGTGCCAAGGCAAGCATGCTGATGCCGTTTCTTCCTAGTGAGTCGAAGAATTTACCTGCAACACCAGGTACGTTTCTCATCTTCTGCCCCACAATAGCAATGGTTGAAAGGTTGTACTCTACAGTAATCTCGTTGATGCTACCCATTGCTATCTCGTGTGCAAACTCGTCGCTCAATACTTTTTGCGAAATAGCAGCATCGGGTGTGCTTACACCTATTGATGTGCTATTTTCTGAGGAGGCTTGTGAAACAAGAAACACGCTTATTCCATTCAACGCCAATGCCCGAAATATTCTATGGTTTACACCAATAATGCCAACCATACCCAATCCTTGAATGGTGATAAGAGCTGTATCGCTAATAGATGAGATACCTTTAATTACTTTACCATCATTTTTCGATTGTATGTTCAGAATGAGTGTGCCTTTTGATGAGGGATTGAAACTATTTCTTACCCGTATGGGTATATTTTTGTGATATACTGGAAAAATAGTGGGTGGATAAATCACCTTTGCTCCAAAATTGCTCAGCTCAATGGCTTCTATGTATGACAACTCTTCAATAACATGGGCAGATTGAATAATTTTTGGGTCGGCTGTCATAAAACCATCCACATCGGTCCATATTTCTAAAATAGAAGCGTCCAAGGCAGCAGCAATTATAGAGGCAGTGTAGTCCGAACCTCCTCGTCCGAGGTTGGTTATGTCGTTATCGTCTCTGCTCGAAGCTATAAATCCTGGCACTAGGGCAACACAATTAATGTCTTTGAAGTGTTTCTTTATAAGCTCGTTGGAGAGTGGTATATCGGGAATATGTTTATCGAATTGTTTGGTAGTTTTTATAAACTGAGTAGAATCGAAAAGTTGTGCATTGGGAACAACTTTGCTCAATATAAGACTTGACAAACGCTCACCATAGCTAACAATCTTATCGGATGTCTTTTGCGACAAGTCGCCAATGAGAAACACTCCACGCAGAATGTTTTTTAAATCCTCAAAGAAGGGGCGTATATTTTGTTGTAACTCTTTTTTAGTATCGTCCGATTGGGTGATTTCTTCAATAATAGAATTGTGACTATTTTGAAGCAGCTCAAAAACTGCCTCGTATCTCTTGTCGCTGTTGAGCGCATAATTAGCAGCTAGCAAAAGCTGTTCCGTCACTCCATGTAGGGCAGATACTACTATTACTACTGGTTGGCTTTCTGCGCCAATTATATCTTTTACTTTACCTATAGCATCGGAAGTTCCTAAAGAAATTCCGCCAAATTTCATTACTTTCATATTGTTGTGGAGCTTTTAATGGTTGATCTGTTTTAGTTAGTTTATATTAGTAGAATGTGTATGTTGGTTGCTTTGCTAAAACATGGGGTAACCAACTAAACCCTATTTTGCCATCACGGCAAGCAATGCAATAAAAATTATTTGTCCCCCAACAGGGGCATGAGGTAGGATGAAGGGTATGTAGAATACAAATAAGTCATATTTCGAGGATAATTAGTGTCTATAATCGTTTCTTTACACTCTTTTTCTTACACAGAGTTACAAAGATAAAGTATTTATCTAAAGATAATAGAGAAATGAAGGAAAAATACGCTCCAAAGCTTCATTCAGTAGTTGCAGAGTAGCTTTCAAGCGTGATGAAAACCTCTATGTTCTTTGCAGAGTAGGTTTCAAGCAGAATGAAAAGTCCTGTGTTTTGTGCAGAGTTGCCTTTACAGGGGGTGTAAAAGCGACTTGGTGAGTGCTCTTTCAATGTAGCTTTGCAACACTTGTGTGATTCAGTTTTGGTGTGTACCAGCAAGATTTTTCGTGACTTAGGTAGTGCCTGCAAGAAAACCCCTTATTTTAAGTCTTTGATAAGAAAAGGGCAAAGACAAGGCTTTCGAGATTTTTGAAATTAAGGAGTTTACATAAGTAAATGACTGTTTCAAAAACGAGAGTAACGCAGTATTTGCCGTTTTCTTGCAAAAACTAGGTAGTTGGAAATATCCTCTATCAACAAAATATTAATCTTTATTGATTATAAATCATCAATATAATGTTACTTTTGTAATAGCAGTCGGTCGGTTTGTCGCTACACACCTAGGTGTGTTGAGGAAAGTCCGGGCAGCACAGAGCACCATATTTCCTAACAGGAAGCTATCTGCGAGGGTAGAGCAACGTAGCAGAAAACAACCGCCACCATCTTTTGTATAAAGAAAGGAGGTAAGGGTGAAAAGGTGAGGTAAGAGCTCACCGGGCTTTGCAGCAATGCAAGGTGCCGTACGTCTTATGGGTTGCAAGGTCATGTATATCGGATATGTAGGGCTGCTCGCCCGATGCCGAGGGGTGGACCGCTAAAGAGCAGTGGTGACATTGCTCGTAGATAAATGACAAACATTTTCTTTTGTTAGAAGATACAGAACCCGGCTTATAGACCGACTGCTTTTTTATTTTTCAAAAAACAGAGTATGGAAGAGAAAGATAATAATAAGAAAAAAGCTGAGAAAAGTAAGTTTAGTAGGCTGAAAGAGAGGATTTCTGATCTTGTTGATTTTCTCGCTCACGATATTTGGCGACTAGATTCACAAGATGTTAGTGGTAAGCGAAATGTGCTTTACAATGGCTTGAAAGCAATTATAATGACCATTCGCAACTCGATGGACTTGAAGCTAAATGCAAGGGCTGCCTCTCTCACCTATCGCACATTGCTTTCCTTAGTGCCAGGGCTGGCAGTATTGTTTGCAGTAGCAAGAGGTTTTGGGTTGCAAAACATAATAAAAAGTCAGTTGTTCTCCTACTTTCCTGGACAACAAGAGGTGCTTTTGCAAGTAACAGAGTTTATAGACAATTCGCTGAAACATGCACAAGGAGGCGTGTTTGCAGGAGTTGGTGTGATATTGCTTTTATACACTATCTTTATTTTGCTCTCAGATATAGAAAACAACTTCAACACAATTTGGCAGCTTAGTAAGGGAAGAAGCATTCAGCGAAGGGTGTCCGATTATTTTGCGTTAATCTTCATAATGCCAGTTTTCATCGTTCTCAATAGCACACTCACACTGATGATTAGCTCTTCTACAGTTTATTTCGATGCATTTAGCTACATCTTAAACCC
>CAZUHZ010000170.1:0-4654 GCA_964620895.1 uncultured Dysgonomonadaceae bacterium
GTTTCGAAACCTGCTGATGATATTACATGATAATTATCTTTATATATGGCTGTAATAGAACAAAATGGAACATCACAAATTTCTAAAAGCGATTCTAGAATATAAGCAAAGTCAAAGTCAATTTCTAATATATTGTACTCTTTCATCGCCTGAAGGCGTTCTATCTCATTAGAGTCGGTAATTTTATGCATATTGATAGCTGTTTTTTTATAATATGAAGTTGTCTTTAAAAACGTTCTTTGGGGGAAACTCTATATCGCTAAAATTATCCTTCTTTGCACATAAAACTTTAAGCTAAACAAGCAGCTTTTTTCTAAGCACTTAGCACAACGAAATATAAATTCAACCCAAATAGGAGACAACAACTCAGTCTTCGTTTACAAAAATAATAAATAAATTAAGAAAAACACTCTTTTAATTGAAAATCAATGAACTATTTGACACCTCCCTTGTTTTAGATGGTGAATAGACTCACACTACAAATTGCAGATTATTTCGGCAAGGTCGCCCAACGATCTTGCCGAAACTTTTTTGAGACCAATAAGCAGAAGTGCTGAAAAGTTGTATTGTTGATGGCAACACAATTTTGAAAGGATGCTTCATTGCATTCAGCATGACAGAGGATTGAAGCTAAACCGTTTACTATTAAGGCATCACTATTCTGACATCAAACCTTCTTCCCTTTATAAAAAAAGGACAACACCAACCCCAACATCAAAATGGCACTACCCATCACAAATGCATACAACCCAGCATTTGTGGGATAGTTGTCTTTCATAAATGCTACAATTTGAGGTCCTATAATACCTCCTACACCCCAAGCTGTGAGTGCTGCGCCATACAAGACAGGCATCAGTTGAGCACCATAGCTATCGTTGATAAGCGACGGAATAACCCCAAAACCACCACCATAACACAACAGCACTATACACACAAACACAAAGAACCACACAGGATGTGAAACAAAAATAAGAGCAACAAACATCAGTGCTTGCAGTGCAAGCAACAACCTAAAAGTGGAGATTCGTCCAACTTTATCTGAAACTGCGCCCCAAAAGAAGCGCCCCAACCCATTGAATACAGAGCTAATGGCTATCAATGTTGCTCCCGCAGCATTGAGGCTGTTAATTACAGAAATATCTGCATAGTTGGTTGAAGCTGGCATTCGCACCCTCAATATATCTTGTAACAAAGGAGATTGGAACGAAATGAAAATCATGCCTGCTACAACATTTATCATAAACATGAGCCAAATGATGATAAATGATTTTGAAAAAATTAGTTGAATGGGTGAAGCCACATTCAAATCAACAGACTGTTTAGTTTGTGTTTGTGCATCTTTTATCTCCGTTGGAGGCAATTGCAAGAACGATGCACTAATTGGCAATACTACAACAAGTGTGAGACCAATATATAAGAAAGTTGTGCTTAAACTGTTGCTGCTGATTTGCAAGAAAAAAGGTGCTAACAGTTTGGACATAACCAGTGCACCCAAGCCAAACCCCATCACCACCATACCTGTTGCTAAGCCCTGTTTCTCGGTAAACCATTTGGAGACTGTTGCAACGGGTGTAACATAAGCCAAACCCAATCCTGCACCACCCAACACGCCAAAAGCCAAATACAACAACCACAACACTCCCGACGACAAAGCATAAGCCGAAATGATATACCCTAGTGCATACATTACTCCTCCAGTGATTGCCAATTTTCTTGGTCCATATTTATCAATCTTTGTTCCGCCCCAAGCAGCCATTACACCCAACATAAATATGGACAAGCTAAAAGCCCATGCCACTTGCGTGTTGGTCCAACCTGATAATTCAGTAATGGGAGTTTGAAAAAAACTCCAAGCATATACTGTCCCCAACAATAGGTGGGTGAGCGTTCCCATTATGGCTATGAGCCATTTCTTCTCTATTCTAATCATCCCATTAGTTTAATTACAATCCCACCATTACGATAAATAAATGGATGGTGGTGCAAAGATAGGGAAAAAGGAGCAACCAAGACTATTCAGGTTTTGAGGTTTGTGTTGAGGTGGAGTGTTTTTCTAATTTATCCTCAACAAAATAAATGCTGAGAATTTGATTATCTCTTTTTGTATATAAATTGATTTACAGGCAATTCTGGTTCAACTGTGGCTCACTGTTTTTTAATAAAAAACCAACACTTTTTGCAGATACAACCAATCGCTCCCCTACTCCTGTAGTAGCAGGTTTTCTAGAGTAGCCTGTATGTGAAGTACCTATAGCGCTATTACTAGTAGGGATAAATACTTCAGCTTCATCTCCATATATCAGGATCGTTTAATAAAACAATTTATATCCACCAATTGTACCATGAAGATGCCTCAAAATAAAACATTCCACCCCTTCCTACAGCAACTGCTTGGTAAATTGGAATGGATGTATCATAAACTGGGTAGTGCATGGAGCAAATAGAAAGCATTCTATCATTTATGCCTAGAGAAATGAACGAAAGAAAACTATTTTGACATTTTTACGATGTAGAATGGCGGAAAACAGAATCGATCTATCCTTTTCACGCATCATCTGATAGGTATGATGACTTCAGAGTACCTATACGATGAAAATATGTCTAGTCTGAACACTTCAGAGTATCCAGATGACCAAAATATAGGTAGTCTGATTACATCAGAGTAAGTAAATGACGAAAATATGCTTGGTCTGATGACTTCAGAGTGCTTATATTTTGAAAATATGGTTGGTCTGAATACTTCAGAGTACTCATATTTTGAAAATATGGTTGGTCTGATCAACACAGAGTGCCCTGCGAACAGGGGTTTACGATACATGGATTCCTTTTTGCGGTAAACTAGGTGTCACTTCAGATACAATATTCTTTTTTCTGTCATCTAACACCTATTTTTTAATCTATTTTTTTATTTCAGTGCATCGTACTACTGTTTTCAGATAGATAAACACTTTTTCGAACCGTCGTACCTATAACTTTGTGTAGAAAGTTACTGAAAGAGCAAAACACTTGCTAAGATTGGGCATATTATTTGAAACTAAATGCTTCAAAGCAAGCTCGAATAATGGATTGTGTTTATATCGACCTTGCTACACGCTATATTTACTGTAAAGTTCCCTATAATTGATTTGTTTTTCCTTTTAAATACTGTATCTTTACATCCATAGTATGAGTGTAAGCTAGCGGTTGACTTTGCTTTAAACACTTTTAGATATAACATCTTACACCTCTCTATATTTACGACATAAACTTTACGTAGCAATTATTGTGAACCAATATTTTTGCAGACATTGTTTAAAAGGTGTTTTTTGTATAATACGAGATGAAAATAAGATATACTAAATAAATAAAAATTTATGAGAAAGACAGTTTTCGTGTTACTAGTTGCTTTTGCTGCCCTTACTAGCACAACTAATGGGCAAAACAGAATGGAAATTTCTTTAGAAAAAGGATGGAAATTTACACGCGAAGATAATGTTGCATCGCGAAATAAGGACTTTGACGACCGCAATTGGCAATCGGTACGCATTCCGCACGACTGGGCAATATATGGTCCATTTAGTCCTACAAACGATCGCCAAGATGTAGCCATTACCCAAGATGGACAACAAGAAGCCATGGAGCATGCTGGTCGTACTGGAGGTTTGCCATTTGTGGGTGTTGGTTGGTATAGAAATACGTTTGATGTTCCCAACTTTTCAGACAATAGAAAGGCAACCATTCAATTTGATGGTGCTATGAGCAATGCTCAAATTTTTGTGAACGGTAAAGAAGCAGGTCAATGGCGCAATGGATACAACACTTTCCATTTCGATATTACAAACCTGTTGAACGAAAATGGTAAGAACAACACACTAGCTGTTCGTTTAGAAAACTTCACAGAACAATCGCGCTGGTATCCTGGAGCAGGATTGTATCGCAATGTGCATCTTATTGTTACCAATGAATCGCATATCCCTGTTTGGGGCACTTATGTAACCACTCCAAGAGTAAACGAAGAGTTTGCAGAGGTAAACGTGAAAACAAAAATTACTTTTCCAGAAGGAACTGCAATTTTCTCTGACTATGAGCTAGAAACTGTTATCAAAGATATAGAAGGCAACCCCATTGCTCAACAGATTGATGCGCTTGGTAATTTTGATGAGAATCAGTTCAATCAATCGCTTATTGTTATGAATCCCGTGTTGTGGGATATTGAGCAACCCAATCTTTACTCCGTAGAATCTACCTTAAGAAAATCGGGCGATGTGGTTGACACCTATCACACCCGCTTTGGTATAAGAGATATCAAGATAATCCCCGACGAAGGATTCTTCCTGAATGGTCGCATGGTTAAATTTAAAGGTGTATGTATGCATCACGACCTTGGACCCTTGGGTGGAGCAGTAAACGATGCAGCCATTCGCCGTCAAATACGCATTCTTCAAGATATGGGTGTGAATGCCATTCGCACTGCTCACAATATGCCAGCACCAGAGTTGGTAAAAGCTGCCGATGAGATGGGAATGATGCTAGCAGTTGAGACATTTGATGAGTGGGGAATTCCGAAAGTAGCCAATGGATATAATAAATACTTTGACGAGTGGGCAGAGAAAGATGTGGTAAATGTAGTGCATCACTTCCGCAACAACCCAAGTGTTGTAATGTGGTTTATTGG
>CAZUHZ010000171.1:0-4627 GCA_964620895.1 uncultured Dysgonomonadaceae bacterium
CAAAATAATTACAGAAAATGGTGAGCACGAAATGACATCGTCGTTGGTAAATGGAGAAAGTAGGTACCATCAAATCATATTACCATAAGAATATAAGTGACTTTTATTAGGTCAATCTATCTCCGTTTTTGAGGTGCAATAAGACGATAGCATATAAATAAATAAGAAAAAGTGTCCCCAAAAAAGTGAACACTCCCTACTCTATTTACATCATACCTCTTCATTGCGCCTTAGCACATTAGCGAGAAATATACTTTGCTGCCATAACTACACATTAAACCTAAAATGCATAACATCTCCATCCTGCACCACATACTCTTTTCCCTCTACACTCATTTTACCAGCTTCTTTCACGGCATTCTCTGAGCCATAGCTGATGAAATCTTCATACTTAATTACTTCTGCACGAATGAAGCCTTTTTCAAAGTCGGTATGAATTACGCCTGCACATTGTGGAGCTTTCCATCCATCTTCAAAAGTCCATGCACGCACTTCGAGTGGTCCAACGGTAAAGTATGTTTTAAGATTGAGCAATCGATAAGCCGATTTGATAAGTCGGTTAACCCCCGACTCCTCTAAACCAATCTCAGAAAGAAACTCTTGACGGTCTTCGTATGTTTCTAGTTCTGCAATTTCAGATTCAGTTTTGGCAGCAACAACAATAATTTGTGCATTCTCGTGTTTCACGGCTTCGCGCACTTGCTCTACGTAATTATTGCCCGTTACAGCACTCTCTTCGTCCACATTACAAACATACATTACGGGCTTGGCTGTTAGCAGATACAATTCTTTGGCTATTTCATTATCGTCTTTGTTGTCAAACTCAACACTACGTGCAGATTCTCCTTTGAGCAAGGCATTGCGTAGTTTTGAATAAATATCGAAAGCTCTCTGTGCATCTTTGTCTTTTGCAGTTCTAGCTATCTTTTCAACACGATCGATGCGCGACTCTATGGTTTCAAGGTCTTTTAACTGCAACTCTATATCTATAATTTCTTTGTCTCTAACTGGGTCAACACTTCCGTCAACATGCGTCACGTTTTCGTCGTCGAAACAACGCAATACATGCAACACTGCGTCTGTTTCGCGTATATTTGCAAGAAACTTGTTTCCAAGCCCTTCGCCCTTGCTAGCACCCTTTACCAAACCAGCAATATCCACAATTTCTACTGTGGTGGGCTGAACACGTTGTGGATTAGCTATTTCGGATAGTTTATTTATTCTTTCGTCAGGAACAGTTATTACTCCAATATTAGGTTCTATAGTGCAGAATGCAAAATTGGCTGCTTGCGCCTTTGCATTCGATAAACAGTTGAAAAGAGTTGACTTACCTACATTGGGAAGTCCAACAATACCGCATTGTAATGCCATTATATATTTGTTTTTATTTTTGAGTGTGCAAAGGTAGTAAAAATTAAGTAGATAAATAAAATAGGGTAGGGGAGCACATCCAATTTATGCATAGTTAACCCACTATATGCATCATGTTTTCACCCTGTCGTATTGATTGATTTCCCAATCTCACTTAATAGTGCTATTTTTGCAACTTCAAAAAAATGAACGATAAAAGCATATCAATCAAACAATAACTGTTTGAAATTGCAAAACAAGGGCAAGACAGATAGGTGTCTTTTATCCTATTTCCTAGCAAGCGCTAGGTTATCAAAACTGCCTGTTTACAAGTTGCTTATTGCAAAAGAATTAAACAGTTGACATAAAGTATTGAACAAATGAAAAAGATTTTAAGCATTTTCAACATCAAAGAGAAAATCAATTACAAAACCGAGATACTATCGGGACTAACTGTGGCATTGGCTTTAGTTCCCGAAGCAATAGCATTTGCTCTGATTGCAGGACTCTCACCCTTAACAGGGCTCTATGCAGCCATTGTGATGGGGTTGGTTACCTCCATTCTTGGAGGACGCCCTGGAATGATATCGGGTGCTACAGGCGCTGTGGCTGTTGTGATTGTAGCCTTGGCTATTTCGCATGGAGTGGAGTATGTGTTTGCTACCGTGGTGTTGGCAGGAATTATACAAGTGTTAGCGGGTGTGCTAAAGCTGGGAAAGCTGATGCGATTAGTACCCCAACCTGTTATATTTGGGTTTGTAAACGGATTGGCAATAATCATTTTTATGGCACAGCTCGATCAATTTAAAGACCCATCGGGAAGCTGGTTGACAGGAACACCACTATATGTGCTTTTGGGGTTGGTACTCCTTACAATGCTTATTATTTGGGGCTTGCCCAAAATAACCAAAGCAATTCCTGCATCGCTTGTAGCAATCCTCACCGTGTTTGGATTAGTGATGGCATTTGGCATCAACACGCATACTGTGGGTGATATTGCCTCTATTCGAGGCGGTTTTCCTCCATTCCATCTGCCTAATGTTCCATTCACGTTTGAAACCCTGAAAATTATCTTTCCTTATGCAGCTATTATGGCAGCAGTAGGACTCATCGAAAGCTTGTTGACATTGAACATTGTAGATGAAATAACAGAAACCCGTGGTAGTAGTAACAAAGAAGCTGTGGCGCAAGGTGTAGCCAATATGCTGTCGGGAGTTTTTTCTGGAATGGGTGGTTGTGCCATGATTGGGCAGAGCTTGATTAACATATCGTCGGGAGCAAGAGCGCGCCTATCGGGAATTGTTGCAGCAGTGGCACTATTGATGTTTGTGATGTTTGGTTCGGGAGTGATCGAACAGTTGCCCATGGCAGCTCTTACTGGAGTGATGATAATGGTGGCGATTGGCACTTTCGAGTGGGCAAGCTTGCGCACATTCAACCGAATGCCCAAATCGGATGTATTTGTAATAGTAGTGGTTACGCTTGTAACTGTAATCTTAGGCAATTTAGCATTGGCAGTATTTGTGGGAGTTATCATTTCGGCATTAGTGTTTGCTTGGGACAATGCTAAGCGCATTAGAGCAAGAAAACACATAGACGAAAATGGAGTGAAACACTATGAGATATACGGACCCCTCTTCTTTGGTTCTACTGCAGTATTCAACGAAAAGTTTGATGTATTGAACGACCCCGAAGAGGTCATAATCGACTTCAAAGAGAGTAGGGTAGTGGACATGTCAGCCATTGAAACTCTCAACAGGCTTACAGAGCGTTATATGAAACTAGGAAAGAAGGTGCAATTGAAGCATCTGAGCAAAGACTGCCAACGACTGTTGAAAAACGCAGATAAGATTATCCAAGTGAATGTGTTAGAAGATCCAACTTACAAGTTGCCGTTGGATAAAGTATGAAGTAAAGCAGGAGGGTCCTAATAGGATTTATCACCCTTCATATAAAATACTTCTATATAAAGGTGGAAAAAATCTTTATAAATTTTGTAATGCCACGAATAACAGCTACATTCGTAGCAAATTATGCGACGAATGAAAGCATTTATACATCAAAAAGAAAACTGGCCCAATTTCACGTGGAATACTAACGAGATTGTAAAATCACTGAGTGAAGTCAGAAATCTGCAAGGAAGAGTAATGGGCAGAATGGAATCGCTAGGCTTTGAATTGAGAAATGAAGCCACGCTCGAAACTTTGACCCTCGATGTTTTAAAGACTACGGAGATTGAAGGTGAACTGTTGAATCATGGACAGGTACGTTCTTCTATTGCAAGGAAGTTGGGCATAGAGATAGTTGGCTCAGTGGAGTCGGATAGGAGTGTTGATGGAATAGTTGAGATGATGCTGGATGCAACCCAAAATTGCTTCAAACCCTTAACTAGCGATAGACTTTTTGATTGGCACGCTGCACTATTTCCGACAGGAAGAACAGGTATGTATAAGATTACAGTTGCTGACTGGCGAAAAGATGATGCTGGACCAATGCAGGTAGTGTCGGGAGCAATGGGTAAAGAGAAAATTCATTTTCAAGCACCTGACTCATCGATAGTAGAAATAGAAATGAAGAGTTTCTTGGATTGGTTTAACCAAAAACAAGAAATTGATTTGGTCATAAAAGCTGCTGTTGCTCATTTGTGGTTTGTAACCATACACCCATTTGATGATGGCAATGGTCGAATTGCCAGAGCATTGACAGACATGCTTTTGGCACAATCGGATAAAAGCAAACAGCGGTTCTACAGTATGTCAGCACAAATACAGCTTGAGAGAAAAAAATATTATGATATCCTTGAGAAAACACAAAAGGGGAATCTTGATATAACCAATTGGATAAAATGGTTTTTAAACTGTTTGATAAACACATTAAAATCAACCGATACTGTTTTGAATCGAGTCCTGTTTAAAGCTGAGTTTTGGAACAGACATGCCAAAACAGTAATCAACGAAAGACAGAAAAAATTACTAAACAGAGTGCTGGATGGATTCGAGGGTAAGTTGACATCCTCAAAATGGGCAAAGATTGCAAAATGCTCAAAGGACACAGCTATACGAGACATCAACGATTTGATAAGTAAAAACATCTTGCAAAAAGAAGATGCAGGAGGTAGAAGCACTAATTACGAATTGAAACAATAACCTCTTTAACACCAACATTAAAAACCCAATGCCTAAAATGAAACTAACATCAAAACTAGCCAATTTGCAAGAAACATAATAAAGATATTTACCAATGAGTCCTCAATCTAAAAAATTACCCCCCCTATAAG
>CAZUHZ010000172.1:0-4609 GCA_964620895.1 uncultured Dysgonomonadaceae bacterium
GCAGCAAATTTAATACAAACTGGCTTGTCTATCGCTATATCTTGATTGGTATTGGTAAGTAAACCAGTTTCTTTATCAATACTATATACTTCAACTACATTATCATCTCGTCCTGCAACAAGCAGGAACTTACCATTGGGAGTAATAGCAAAATTACGTGGATGTTTTGCTGTTAGTTGATAACCAACTTTGGTGAGTGTTCCATCTTTCTTATCGATAGAGAAGATAGCTATTCCATCTTCTTGCAATCTGTTTGATGCATACAAGAAATTGCCATTGGGCGATACATGAATATCAGCACTTCCTCTTGCACCTACTGTATCGGCAAGTATTCTTTGCTTTTCTTCAAGGTCGCCACTGTTGTAGTCATACACAACAACCTCGCCCGACAACTCGCCCAATAAATAGAAATATAGTCCATTGGGATGAAAATCGAAATGACGTGGACCTGTACCAGCAGGAGTAGAGAAAACTACACTATCACTTTTCAGAAGAGCAGGTTGTCCTTCAAACACAGAGGTAACTGATTTATAGCGATATATTTTGTCTGTTCCCAAATCGGCTGCAAACAGATACTCTCCATCGGGAGAGTAGCGCACACTGTGCAAGTGAGATTGCTGTTGACGAACAGAATCGGGACCGCTTCCTTCAAACTCATACAGATTGGATAAGGGAGTCAAAGTTCCATCGCTATTCACATTAAACTGGGATATGCTACCGCCTCCATAGTTGGCAGTGATAAGGTTATTGCCTTGCGCATCAAGGGTGATGTAGGCAGGCGAGCTACCATAAGTCAACTGCGAATCAATCAATTTGAGTTGTCCACTCTCTTTATCAAAAGAGAAAGCATGGGCATAACTATCATCTTTTCCATTTTCACCTACTGAATAAACAAACTGCTCGTCAACACTTATAGCCAAATAAGATGGATTGGCTACTTCCACCATACTCACAGAGTCCGACAATCCTGTATCGGTATCAAATTTGTAAACATATACACCTCTGCTTCCTTCGTTGGAAGTGTATGTGCCCAGTAGCATATACATTTCGCCCATATCTACAATTGAGTCGTTGAGAGTATCGCTGTTTGATTCTTCTGTTCTATTCATTGTGCAAGATGTAGCTGCAAAAGCTAAAATTAATAAGTATGATAATTTTCTGATCATTTTTTTGTCTGTTCTATTTATTAATAAAGGTGCTAAAGTAATTATTTTATTCTACTTTGACAAGTTTAACTCACTAACACAGTTTTTTGTTCATCTTTTCATTCTTGACACACCTATGGGCAGCGCAAGTCTCCCAACCCGTGTCTATAACCTCAACCACATTAGCACGAGTCTGAGAATTGCGCCAACAATTGAGAAAAGAATAATTATCAGCAATAGAGTGTTTTCAGAACAGCTTGAGTCATGCACCTCAACAATCAATTCTGCAATTTCTATTTTAGAAAACATACATTTAGTTGCGTATGTGATAGAGACTATGTATTTTTGCACTGTTCAAAAATTATAATTTATAACGAAATTACTTATGCTAAAAAAAATACTATCTATCTCAGGAAAACCTGGATTGTATAAACTCGTTTCAACCAACAAAACAATTACCCTAGTAGAATCACTGAGTGACAAAAAACGTATGCCAATCTATTCTCAAGAAAAAATTGTATCTTTAGGTGAAATCGCCATCTACACTTCTGAGGATGAAATACCCTTGAAAGATGTTTTTGTGAAGATAAAAGAAAACGAGAGCGGTGGGAAAATAGGTGACGAAAACAAAAGCGACAATAGTAAATTGTTTTCTTATTTCGAAACAATACTACCTACCTACGACAAAGAGAAGGTTTACGCATCGGATATTAAAAAGATAGTAAACTGGTACAATCTTTTGATTGAAAATGATATCGACTTTGAAGTTGAAGAAATACCAGAAGGTGCAGAAGCTGACAAAGAACTTGACAAAGACGCTGAAGTGGATGCTGAAGCCGACAATGAAAGTAAAGAAGAGAGCAAAGAAGAAGAAAATAAAAAAGAGTAAAACAGGCATATAGATTGAGGGTGTAGCTTGCGATAACTAGACCCTCAAATCTATAACGTGAAGAAACATCCATTACAATCATAAACCATATTCTATGTTGAATTGGCGAAATCTTATTACTAGAGGAGTTGCAGGAGTTGTGTATATAGCTATCCTGCTTTTTGGGGTGCTATATAATAAATACTCTTTTGTAATCGTTTTTGGTCTCATTTTAGTGCTTGCACTCAACGAGTTTTTCCGGCTGATAGAACAAAAAACCCCTCACCTAATAAGCAAACTATTCAATATAGCATCTGGCGTAATAATCTTTGTAAGCGCCTATCTTTTTCTCGATGGGATAAGCATATTAGCATTACCCATAAGCGCACTGCTTTACTTGCTATCGCTTTTGGTTTCGGCAATTATAATCGACAGGAAAGATATATTCAATACTATTATCTATTCGGCTTTTGGGCATCTATACATCACCCTACCCTTTTGCTTATTACTCTTGATATCTTACGAATATAAATTAGCCAATACAATCTACCACTACGCTTTTGTGCTAGCTATTTTTGTTTTCATTTGGGTAAACGATACGTTTGCTTTTGTAACAGGTATTACATTGGGCAAACACAAATTGCTCGAACGCATATCACCCAAAAAGACCATTGAAGGTTTTGTAGGTGGCATCTTCTTCACAATGCTAGCAGGAGTAGGTTTTTCTTTTCTCTTTACAGAATACAACATCTATTTCTGGATTGGTTTTGCCCTCATAGCTTCACTATTCGCCACATTGGGCGATTTGTTCGAATCGCTTATCAAACGCACCTACAATGTAAAAGACTCTGGACAACTCATTCCTGGTCACGGAGGCATACTCGACCGAATAGATAGCCTTTTGTTTGTCATTCCAGCTATATATATTTTCCTACTCCTCACAAACTCTCTTTTCTAATTTGTCAACCTAATATTTACCTTCTAAAAGAAGAATAAGTAAATAATTATACCAATTCCTCTCCTTATTTTTTAGTAACTTTGCATTTTAAGGGATTATGCATATTTTGCTTGTTTGGTATAATGTGAGCACGTTATAATAAAAACACAACATCAAAAAGAACAATATAGTATGAGCGAAGAGACATTTGTGTTAGATACATACGAGGTAAGAAACCTCATCAGAGATAGAAAGATGATACAGCTTCGCAGCCATCTTACAGAGATGTACGATGCAGACATTGCTGAACTAATGGATGACTTGAACGATAAAGTGATGGCTTTATTGTTGTTTAGGATGCTTCCAAAAGTGAAAGCTGTTGAAGTTTTCTCATTCTTAAGTATTGATAATCAACGCAAAATAATAAGCGCAATAAGCGAAGACGAACTCCCCTATTTTGTTGACAATATCTTCTTTGACGATGTCATTGATATGATTGAAGAGATGCCAGCCGAGTTCGTTAATAGAGTTTTAATAAATATACCTCCCGAAAAGAGAAAACTAGTCAATCAGTTTCTCAATTATCCCGAAGACTCTGCTGGTGGATTGATGACCATTGAGTATGTTCGACTAAACGAGCGTATGACAGTGCAACAAGCCCTAGATCATGTAAGAGAGACCGGATTAAAAAAAGAGACTGTTTACACCTGTTATATCACCACCATTCACGAAAGACTAATAGGGATAGTTTCGTTGCGCGCATTGGTTACAGAAAATCCCGATGATCAGATAATAGATATAATGGAGAAAGACATCATTGTGGTAAACACACATGATGACCAAGAGCTTGTTGCAGAAAAATTTAAACGATACGACCTATTAGCCATCCCCGTTTGCGACAATCAAGGACGACTGACAGGTATCATTACTGTTGACGACATCATTGATGTGATGGAGCAAGAGGCAACGGAAGACTTCCAGATAATGGCGGCAATGACCCCTTCTGAAGAAGAGTACCTTGCAACAAATGTGTTTGTTTTGGCTAAAAATAGAGTTGTTTGGTTACTGGTACTGTTGATATCAGCTACATTCACTGGTTCTATCATGAAGAGTTTTTCAGATACCCTCGAGTCACTCATCCTCCTAGGGATGTTTATCCCGATGCTCATGGACACGGGTGGTAATGCAGGAAGCCAAAGTTCTACATTGATTATTCGTGGCTTGGCAACTGGCGATATTAAACTCACCGATGCTTTGCGAGTATTCAAGAAAGAGTTTCTCATTAGCCTTATTTGTGGTGTTATACTATCGGCTGTAAACTTTGCACGAATTATTATTTTCGAACCTCAAGTGCCCACTCTAATAGCACTTACAGTTTCTGTTACCCTAATCACTACAGTGGTAATGGCTAAAGTGATTGGCGGACTGCTACCTATTGCAGCTAAGAAATTAAAGCTCGACCCAGCCATTATGGCAGGACCCCTTATCACTACTATTGTAGATGCGCTAAGTTTGATTATCTATTTCAATATTGCTCAGGCTGTATTGCACATTTAACCCACAAAATATAAGAAGAGCTATTATATGAAGATGACTTCCGAGATGTATTCTCACGGTTGCTATAGACGTGCATGCCTGAAACTTGTATTCTACAGCTAG
>CAZUHZ010000173.1:0-4584 GCA_964620895.1 uncultured Dysgonomonadaceae bacterium
CCAAAATCAATTCAGTAAAGTAGAATTAATCTTTGGTCAAAGAAGTTGGTAGATGAATATGTATGAAAAGCAACTATACTTACTTACCACCCTCCCCTGTTTTCAGGAACATACGATATAATAGAAACTGCTGCTAAAAATATTACTGACAGCCCCAAATAAACAAATGCGTGCGCTTGACTAGGATTGTTTGCTGCCGCAATGATAGAGGTAGCCCCTGCAATAGAAACAATTTGTCCCATTTGCAAACCTAACGAACGAATAGCGGCAATATTGGCAGCCTCTGCAGGTGCTAATTGTATGCCTGCATTGCGTGCAGCAGGACTCATCACTCCTAACCCAACACCAATCAATAGAGTATTACTGAAAAGCCATATAAAATTGGGAATTCCAAACAAGGGGTTGAGAGAAAGTAGAGCAAATCCAAGAACTAACACAAAAGAACCTATATATATATAGGTAAGCGGTATCCTGTGCGACGCAAATATATACTCATTATCACAGACATTACTACTGATGCTATCCCCTCGCCAACCAACAATGTGCCAGAGTGTAATTGGCTGATTCCATATCGGCTCACTGCATAAAGGGGGATAAGCGAAACTCCGCCTATTACCATTCCTGTTTGTATAAAGTTTACAAGGTTTACTGCCCCAAAACCTTTACCATAGATAAACCGTGGTTTGATGAAAGGAAACTTTACTCGTTTTATGTGTCTAAAAAATAGAGAGAAGAATACTATTGCAGTAAGAATTAAAGCAGTGAAAAAAGAAATATTGATATCAGACGTTCTTTCTCCTAAATAAGTTACTGCATACATTGCAGTAATGATGCCTCCAGCTAAATAAAGCATTCCGGCGAAGTCTAATTTTTCTCTGCCACTATTTGGCTGCGATTGGGGTATGAAGCGCATAGCCAATAAAAACACAGCTATGCCAATGGGGATGTTGATAAAAAATATCCAATGCCAGGTGGAGTATGTAACAAATAGTCCTCCAAAAATAGGACCTATCATGCTACCCGTGGCAAACATACTACCAAACAACCCTAAAAATCTGTCGCGCGATTGATGGAAATGATTTACAATAAGACCTGTTGCAGAGGGTGTAATGCCCGCTCCTCCTATTGCTTGTAAGGCTCGCATGGCAACAAGCATGTATATATTTGTGGAAAAACCACACAGCAATGATGCTATAGTAAACATAGCTATGGAAGACAAAAATATGCGCCGATGTCCAAACTGAATGCTCAACTTGGCACTCAATGGAAGCATGACTACAAAGCCAAATGAGTAAATTGTTAATGTCCATCCTGCCCAACTTACCGAGGTCTGCAAATCAACCTGCAAGGCATGCAATGCAGTGGCAACTATGGTAGAATCCACAGTTATCATAAGCAAAGACATTGCAATGATCGGAAATACTACTATCGGATTTACCGCTTCGTATTTATGACTAAGCTCGCTTTTTGTTGTATTTTTTTGTTCCATTCTTTTTTTTCTAAGCTTGCAAAGATATGCATCTACAATCAAACAGGTGCTGTCGTTATGTTTTTTGAATTGTTTTTTACTTTAATAAAGAAAGATTTAAACCACAAGAAAGTTCTCAATGGTAGATTTAACCCACGTTATTCATCACACTTTTGTTAACATATTTGTCAGTAGCTAATAATCAAAGATTTACTGACTTTGATACAAAAGCTCATTTTTGGGTAATGTATGGCTTAAATAAAAATACAAGGGTTTCTACTATTAGACAACTATATACCCCATTCAAATATCACCCATCTATAGGATAATTTACAAATAATGTGTAGTTTTGTTCCTAAATTTTTAAAACAACATCAAAATGGGAAAAACAATAATTGGTTTGTTGAATGAGACGGTTGAAAAATATGGTAACAATCCTTATCTCTACGAGGCACTCAATAATATAGAATACAGAGCACTCACTTTTAGTGAAGTGAAGGAGCAAGCTATACGTTTTGCAGCGGGATTGATGGCATTGGGCGTTAATGAGGGAGAACGTGTGGCACTTATGTCGGAAGGAAAAAACTACTGGGTGATTGGTGAATTAGGAATTCTTCATGCAGGTGCTGTATGTGTGCCACTCTCGGTGAAGCTAGACACAGAGCAGGATATAACCTTCCGCATCAATCACTCCGACTCGGTTATGGTGCTAGCATCCAATCAGCAAATAAAAAAGTTGCGCCCATTGAAAGATAAGATGCCTACTGTGAGAAAGTATATCTTACTCGACCCTGAAGTAGAAGCTGAAGAGGCGGAAATTCACTTCGAGAGTGTGCTGGAATTGGGCGATACTCTTCTTGCCACCGACCGTGCAAAAGTGGAACAGCGAATAGCAGATGTAGAGCCCGATAGCTTGGCAAACATCTCATACACATCGGGAACAACTGCCAATCCGAAGGGGATTATGCTATCGCACAACAATTATGTGTGTAATGTGGAGCAGGCAGTTGATTTGCTTGATGGTATTCCCTCTTATTTTCGTATGTTATTGATTCTTCCTTGGGATCACTCGTTTGGTCATACAGCTGGTGTATATGCATTTATGAAAACTGGTGCTTCTATTGCTTCAGTAGCAGCTGGCAAGAGTGCTATGGAGATACTACGCAATGTGCCAAAAAGCCTTAAAGCGATTAATCCACACATAATGATGAGTGTTCCAGCATTGGCTACCAATTTCAGGAATAATATTGAGGGTGGCATAAAGAAACAAGGAAAAATGGCTTACCAACTTTTCCAACAAGGTTTGAAGGTAGCTTATGCTTATAACGCAGAGGGATATAACAAAGGACGAGGAAGCCGTGCACTTCTGAAACCATTGGTAGCATTGTACGACAAAATCATCTTCTCGAAAATTAGAGAAAACTTTGCTAGCAACCTAGAGTACTTTATTGGTGGCGGTGCACTACTCGATATTGAGTTACAACGTTTTTTCTACGCTATCGGCATCCCCATGTATCAGGGCTATGGTCTTTCGGAAGCTTCGCCTATTATCTCTGCCAACAGCACCGAGTTTCACAAGCTTGGTTCATCGGGAAAACCAATACCACGGATGGATATTAAAATTGTTGACGACAATATGAACACGCTGCCCATTGGTGAAAGGGGCGAGATAGTCGTTCGCGGAGGCAATGTGATGAAAGGATATTGGAAAAATCCTGAGGCTACTGCAGGAACTATTGTTGATGGTTGGTTGCGTACCGAAGATATGGGTTATCTTGATGAAGATGGTTACCTCTATGTGCTGGGGCGTACTAAGTCGCTATTGATTAGTAACGATGGTGAGAAATTCTCGCCCGAGGGAATAGAAGAGTCTATTATGGCTAAATCTCAATTTATCAATCAATGTGTGCTTCACAACAACCAAAGCCCTTATACCACAGCACTACTGACGCTCAATGTTGATACTCTTAAGAAAGAGACTTCCAACCCTACTGAAGCTGCCAAGCTAATTGCTGATGAGCTAGCTCAATACTTGAAAGGTGGAAGCAACGATGGGCTTTTCCCCTACCGCTGGATTCCTTCGGCATTTGCTTTGATTGAAGAGCCTTTTAGTGAACAGAACGGACTGATAAACTCTACCATGAAAATTGTGAAACATAAGGTGTATGAAAAGTATGCTCAAGAGATAAAAATGCTACATACAGCAGAAGGGAAACAACCTGATTCGGAGAATAATTTGGAGGTATTGACTAATTTACTGTCGAAGTGAGTGTGGCTAATCTCCCTGATTAAAAAACATTGTAGTAAAATGCAATTGATATCACTACTGTGTCGCAAATTCCACAAAATAGTACATTATATCGACGGAATTTGACTCTTTGCATCTACTCACATCCAGAAACGTGAATAATCGAGGGTTTAAACTCCAGACTTTAAACCCTCAATTAATTACTTACACAGTTATAATTACTACTAATAATTATTTTGCTGGTATTCCGCAAGCTGCTCCTGTGGGCTCATCATCCATTCGTTGCCACACATCAGCAAACCCATTTGGATTGCGACGAAACTTAACTAAAATGTAAGAACAAGAAGGTATTATCTTATAATTGTTTTCGCGTGCATACTCTACTAGCTTGTCAAATAGCTTGGCTGCAATACCTTGTCCCTCTAGTTCTTTACGCACACCAGTGTGATAAGCGTTCAACACGCCATCTTTTAAGTCAAAATCTAATTCTGCAATTTGTTTGCCATCTTTATTTATAAAAAATCCTCCACGATTATTTTCGTCTATTTTAAATTCAATTGTATGTTCCATTTTATCTGAATGCTAATTATGTTTACTTTTTAGTTTCAATACTACTCTAAACAACTGAACAATGTTTTTGTTGAGTTTTGACGTCCAATCTAGCAAGTGAAACCAACATTAACAACACAGCTTTAAAGATTTTATAAATTAAGAAAGCTTTTGAGTTGTTTTATTTAAAAACTTATGTTACTTTTGCATCGCGAATTTGAGAAATAGATAAGGGTACAACCCCATTTTTCTCTTTATTATTTATTTTTGGCGAGATAGCTCAGTTGGTTAGAGCGCATGATTCATAATCATGAGGTCC
>CAZUHZ010000174.1:0-4555 GCA_964620895.1 uncultured Dysgonomonadaceae bacterium
CATCGATTGGAGGTAAAACAGGCATCAACTTTGGAGGATATAAAAACGAGATTGGCGCCTTCCACTCGGCACTACATGTTATTATCTCAGCTCAGTTCCTCAACACGCTCACTCAAAAAGATATTCTTTCGGGCTATGCCGAGATGATAAAGCATGCACTGTTAGATTCCGAAAGTATTTGGGAGAAAACTCTCAATTTCAACCTACAAGAAATTAACTATTCGCTCCTCAACGACTTAGTATTGGAGTCGGTACTCATCAAACAGCGCATTGTAGAACAAGACCCTTACGAAAAGAACATTCGCAAGGCGTTGAACCTTGGACACACCATTGGTCACGCCTTCGAAAGCTTTGCTTTACAAAACAACAAACCCATACCTCACGGTTATGCCGTTGCTTGGGGTTTAGTTGCAGAGCTATATCTCTCGCACAAGTTGTGCAACTTTCCTAAAAAGACACTCGATATAGTTAGCGAATTTATTCTCCAACACTATGGCACATTTGCCTTCACTCAAAAGGATTATGACACCCTCTACCAATATATGATTCACGATAAGAAGAATGTGGGAGATACTATCAACTTTACGCTACTTTCTGATATTGGGGAGATAGAGATTAATCAGACGGCGGATAGAGGGATGATTGAGGAGGGGTTGGGTTATTTGATAGGTGTTTAGCAATGATATATTTTAGGTGTAAAATAATTTGACTCTTAAATCTTGGAGGCAAAACACGTTGTCTCTCGGTTTCACTCAAATACGATATTTAACCCGAATTATTCATAACAAACTCCAAATGCATAAATAAATCAGGATTTCGAATCGATTATAGTTTTTATTGAAAACAATCAAAATTTTGAATTGCTTCACATGAATATTATAAAACGTGACAAATTATTATACACCCATATTTCATAGCGTTATCATGAATTTTTCGGGTTAAGTCAATTCTTAAAATATAATTGCAAGAATGGCTGTTTCACTTTTCATTTCAGTACACATCAAAACTCCGTCTAGCACTACTTTTCATTCTCTATATTAAATGTTGCTTTCAGTAAAAAATCCAGCCTGCTTTAGTATTTGCTCTATAGTGCTGATAATCAGAAATGTTTAGCTGTTCATCTCTTGTGAGGTCACTACAATAAGTGCTTCAATATTCTTAAACTCATACACTTTTACAAACATCTTAACTTCATATATTCTTAAACACGTTCCCTTTTAGAAATATAGCAAACTAGATTGACTAATTCTGTTAACCTTCATTCACCCTTTGGGTTTTTGACAGCCAATAGCGAAGGAATAAACCTCAAAATGACTTCATTTCATCAAATTCTGTCAGCTGAAACCTCATTTTCACTTTCTGTTACTTAATACCCTTACAAGAAAATGTCAAAACAACCTCATTTCGGCTAATATCGTCTCGGAAAATGTCTATTCTGTTGTCTAATTCCTAAAAACGTACGCTTTTAGGAATATCTAAACTCTGATTGAGGTTTTCCCATATTCTGCAGGCATATCTAAACTTCTATATCCTTAATCTCATTCACTTTTGGGTCAATCCAAACTTCTATATCCTTAATCTCGTTCACTTTTGGGTCAATCCAGACTTCTTTATTCTTAATCTCGTTCGCTTTCGGGTTAATCTGAACTTCTATATTCTTAAACTCGTTTGCTTTTGAGAATATCCAAACATCTTTATTCATTAACTCGTTCGCTTTTGAGAATATCCAAACATCTTTATTCATTAACCCGTTCACTTTTAAATGAAACCAAACATCTATACACATATTCTCGTCTTAGTATTAACCCGTATTTCAAGAGATTTTTGCAATCTAACATAAAACATCTAACTTTCGTCACGCAGAATAAACTCAATTAGAAAAATGATGAAAAACTCTAATATTCTAGCCAGTGAATTATCAATGAGTTAATAGTAGTTAGATGGAATTATTCACGTTTTTAGCTTTGCATAGATGCTGGGGCGTCGAACTCCGCAGATATAGGCCACTATCTCAAGGAGTTTGCTAGGCGTAGCAGATGGTACCCTTCGACAAGCTCAGGGACCTAATTTCGACAGGCTCAATAACCGCCCTTCGACAGGCTCAGGGACCAGATAAAAGCGAACATAGCCCAAAAATGGGTGTTTGTATTTTAATATAATAAGTCAATAAACCTCTGATTGTTAATTGTTGACACATGTATTAATAAAAGTGTGATAAATACTGTGGGTTTAACCCTATTGATAGATAACAAATTCATTGTTTTTTTATAGAACTCGTATTATGTCAATTTCTCTCCAAAATTTCTCCAAGAAACAATCGTTGCTGCAGTTCGTTTTTGAGATTCTTTGCCACCATATACTAGATATTTATTTAAGTTAGTTTTCTCAGATATCTTTTCGTAGTGATTAAGCCCTTTAAGCAAGTTTGGCATAATAGTTTGTGTAGCTTTAAACTCTACAGCTTCTTGTGTTTGTCCGGCTTGAATTATCAAATCAACCTCATTGCCTGAAACATCTCTCCAAAACCAAATATCGTTCAATTGATTGCAATGATGCATCCTTTTTACATATTCTGCAATCATCATATTCTCAAAAAGTGCACCTTTAAAATCTGATAATTGAATTTGTTCAACATTATCCAACTTTAGCAAATAGCAAAGTAAACCTGTATCGTAAAAATAAAGCTTAGGTGTTTTTACAATTCGTTTTGAGAAGTTCTTGTAATATGGAGGTAGTAAAAACAGTATATAGCTACTTTCTAATGCCGATAACCACGCCTTTGCTGTTGGTTGTGTTATACCACATTGCCTCGCAAGTGAACTTAAATTTAATAATTGTCCTGCGCGTGTAGCACATAAAGAAATAAAGTTTTGAAACAGTCGCATATCTTTTATAGCAATAATCTCACTAACATCGCGCTGAATATATGTTTGAACATAATTTGAATAGAATATTTTTGAAGGTATTTCTCTATCGAAAATTGCAGGATAAAACCCCTTAACTAAGTTCTCAGCATAGTTTTCTTGTAACAAACCTGCACCATTTAACTCCTGCAAATCGAAAGGTAAAAGTTTAAATATAGCAACACGACCCGCTAAACTTTGTGTAATATTTTGTACAAGATGAAAATTCTGTGAACCAGATAATATAAATTGTCCCATCAATTTACTTTCATCTACTTTTGTCTGTAGATACGAAAACAGTGACGGTACACGCTGAACTTCGTCAAAAATAACGTATTCTGAATACTCTTTTAGAAATCCGTTAGGGTCAGTTGTTGCAAAACTTCTAACATCAGGGTTTTCCAAGCTAACATAGCGATATTCAGGAAACATATATTTTAGCAATGTAGTTTTACCTGATTGTCTAGGACCTGTAACTGCTATTATAGGATACTTGTCAACTAAAAGATTTATAGCGGTAATTATTTCTCTTTGTAACATCATTCGATAAAGCTTTATGTGTTAGTATTGAGTAACAAAGATAACATAACTTTCAAATATATCACTATCAACTTTGAAATATCCAACATCCAATTTTGAAATATCCAAGCCTCAACTTTCAAATATACAGTGTTAAACTTTGAAATATCCTGTTCCTTTTCTCACCATACCAATACTCTATAAAAGCAGACAACCGCTTCATCCTTCTTCTCCTTTACAGTTGATTTTGACAGATACAACCTTTAAACAGAGAGAAATATTGCATATTACGATATTCGATAATATTATTGAGTTATTTGAGGTGGTTATTTCCGCGGAGTACAATGACTCAACAAATCAACTAACTCTAAGTATGCATAAAGCATTGAACGATGTGGAGACACTACGAATGCATGTGAGCAAAAACAAAATCACACACGCAATATATTTCTGGGAGCTTTATTACGTGTGTGAAAAATGAAACGTATAATATAATCGAATTCAACAACCAAATTACCTCTTCATCAATGTTCTTTTTCCTTTGTCGTTATTATCACAACTCCAGCTTTGCCCTCTTCACCATATGAATCAATAGCACTTTCCCCTTTTAAAACTGAAACAGATTTAATGTCGTCTGGCGACAAATAAGATATATCAGTTCCTTTTGGCAACTGTTTTCCATCAACAATATATAATTGTTCTTCCCCAATTTTCAACTCCGTTGAAGATTTGGCTTTGTACCCTTTTGTTTCAATAACAATCGCACCATTCGTAGCATCTTTGCCATACAATTCTACAGCAGACTCATTCTTTAGTACACTAATATTATCAATGTCTTTTGGATTTATAGATGAAGAATCAAAGCCTTTTGCTTGAACCACACCATCAACTACATACAAAGGATTATCACTCTTTAGCTTTCTTTTTAATTGAATTGATCTGATATTTTCTCTGGCTTCAGCTCTGTTTGTATCCTCTTCACCATCTTTATAACCAAAAACTACATATTCATCAAGTATCTTTCCCTCTTGCTCCAATTCAATGGTTACATCACTCTTTGATTTTTCAACAGGAAGTTGTACGGAAAAATAACCAACATAAGAGAAATTCAAGAAGTCGCCTTTGTTAGCTTT
>CAZUHZ010000175.1:0-4511 GCA_964620895.1 uncultured Dysgonomonadaceae bacterium
AACGACCTTGCTCTTTTGGGGATTGACGAAGTGCATGAAGAGTTGAACAATGATTTCCCTAATTATACATGGGTAAACCGCATCAACTTTGGTGGCATCATTGATGCTCCAGGCGAGAACGATCAATCGAAAGGACAAGGACCTGCCAGTGGAATGGCTGTAGAACTGTTTTCAGATTCGAGCGGTGAGGTGGACAGATTGAACCTTAAAGAATCTTTAGAGGAAGGCAAAATCCCCGAAAAAAGCGGAGAGATATTAATTGGCTATGAGTTTGCCGATAAACTAAACGTGAAAGTAGGAGATGAACTCACCTTTATGGGGAGCACCATGTATGGAAGCATGACCTTTTCCAAATTTATAATAAGCGGTACTGTTCGGTTTGGTGTAGCAGCAATGGACAAAGGTACTATCATAATTGATTTTACCGATGCACAACAAATGCTTGATATGGCTGACGGGACAGGCGAAATACTGGGATTCTACAAAGACGAAGTGTTTATGCAAGATGAAGTCCAAGAGATGCGTGAAGAGTTTAATGCAAAACATGCAAGTAGTTCCGATGAATTTGCCCCAATAATGAAAACTTTGGGTGAGCAAAGCAGTATGGGTACCTACCTAGACTTAGTTGATTCTGTATCAGGCATGTTTGTAGTCATCTTTGTGTTGGTGATGTCCATTGTGCTTTGGAATACAGGGCTGATTGGAGGTTTGCGCAGATATCAAGAGTTTGGTATCCGATTGGCATTGGGCGAGAGCAAAGGACACATCTATAGAGCCATGATTTACGAAGCGCTATTGATTGGCACAATAGGTTCTGTAATTGGCTCTGCATTGGGTATTGGCGTTACATTGCTGATGCAACGCTATGGCATTGACATTAGTGGAATGATGAAAGATGCCACCATGATGATGCCTACAGTATTAAAATCGAAATTCACTCCTAAACTTTTATATATAGGGTTTATTCCTGGTGTGTTGGCTATGGTAATTGGCACCATGCTTTCGGGCATTGGCATTTACAAACGAGAGACCGCTACACTCTTTAAGGAGTTAGAAGTATAAACCATCTAAATATCAAAGCCCTATTTATGGAAGTGCGGACACTGAGCGGAGTCGAAGTGTGGTCCCTTACCCTTTGCTACTGCGTGAATCTTTCGCATGATTAACAGAGAGTAAAAAAGGGTTTATTTTTCAACAACTTAAAAACAACAAAAATGAAATATCTATTTATATTACTGTTTGCTCTACTATCAATTACGCAAACCAACGCACAGGATGCCACCGCAATCCTCAACAAAGTAGATGATAACATCAACTCGAACACGAGCATTACCAAATCGGATATGATTATTTATGGGCGTAGAAACCAACGCACCGTCACTTCAGTGGGGTACTCTGAAGGAAAAAACAAATCATTCTCCGAATACCTCGCACCAGCTAGAGAGAGAGGAATCAAAATGCTCAAACTAGAAGACAACTTGTGGATTTACTCTCCTTCTACCGACCGCACCATTCAATTGTCGGGACACATGTTGAAGCAATCTCTTATGGGCTCCGATTTATCTTATGAAGATATGATGGAAAACCGAAAGCTTACCGAAATGTATGATGCCAAAGTGATTGGCGAGGAGACAATTGATGGTAGGGAGACATGGATTTTGCAATTGAATGCCAAAGTGGACGATGCCTCTTACGATAGTCGCAAAGTATGGATTGACACGGAAAGATATGTTCCGCTAAGAGAGGAGTTGTTTGCCAAAAGCGGACAATTACTGAAAAGAACCGAGCTGAAAGATGTAAGGAAAATAGATGGCAGGTGGTATCCCACCAAAATGAATTATAAAGATATGCTGAAAGATGGCAAGGGGACGGACTTTATAGTTCTTGAAATAGAGTTTGATGTGGAGATACCGGCTTATATATTTAGTAAGGCTGCGCTGAAGCGATAGAAGAGGTGCAAGTTAGCGGATGTGTGGTCTGTGTTTTGTGCTCTGGATTAGAGATAGAATTGGATCGAAGATAATCGATAAAAATCGTATTGGTAATTTTAAAGACGCAAAAAATTGCATCTCATCTACTGCACAAACATCACACACATTTAGATTTTAACGTTTACCGTCGGTTTCAACCGACGGAACAAAAACAACGATCGAGATTGTGCAAAAGCAACATCCCGTAGACTGAAGTCAACGGAAATAAGTAAAGCAATCTAGAGCAGTCTTTAGCATTTTCTGTGATAGATAATATCCCGCTCGCGCCGATTTGCAACACTTCGGCTCCGCTCAGTGACCGTCGGACTGCCCCATGAAATTAAAGAGCATATTTCATTGGGGGTATGTTGCGAAGCAAAATAGATATACTCTGCGCTGGTGCTGGTCTATAACCTGTGCCATGAAAGTCAATTTGCTCTTTTAATACTCCGTAGTTTCTCTCACACCCTATCCAACTCTTTCATCATATAGGGGCGTCTTTTATATTCCTGTCGATATTTTGACACGAGTTGTTTCACTATCTCTTTACCGCCAGCGTATGTTTTCATCCTTATTAAAGTATCAGCGACTCTTATATATGCATTTTTATCTGTGATTTTCGCTTTTTTATCTACGTACGCAAGATATATTTTAAAGATTTCATCATCGTGTTTTGGACGAAGATACTTCTCATATCTTTCTATATCAGAAATACTCCCTTTTTGGCACAGGCTCCATAATTCGTCCCACATTTTGTGTTCTATCAGAATTTCTGCTTTAATATCATTTATTCCATAATAAGAGCCATTGTCCATAGATTTCAAGATCCATTCCAGCATGCTGTTCCAATCGGCTTTATTCGTTATACTCTTCAGCATTTCATAGTATTTTCTACTGTCATTCGATATTGTGAAAAGCTCTTTAGTCAACTCTAGCTCTTTCTCTTTGTCACCCAAAAGTTGATAAACAGATAGAAGCTTTTCTTTCCATGAGTTTACTGTACCAGCATGGTTTTTATTTTCAGCAATTTCTATTCCTTTATTAATCAAATCGATTGCTGATAGGTACTCCTTCTTTTCAAGCATTTGTTGTAGCCTTATTTCCCTAATTCGCACAATATGTAGAAAGTCTTTTATTATTTTGTCAGCCTCTTCTTTTTTATCAAACTCGTATAAAATGTTGATTTTCTTTTTCAATAAAACTTCTTGAGAATAGTCACTCGAAGACTTTATTTGTTGGTCAATTATTTGCAGAGTTCTTTCAAATCCATTCTTCACACCTGTCAAGAAGTAGCCACCAAGTGAATCTAAAGAGGTCTCAAACCCAACGTCTTCGTGGTTTTTATCTTTTATTTCCTGCTCGTACCAATCAAACAGCGATTCCTTCTGTTCATCCGAAAGAAGGTTTTGCTCCAATAAACTCTCCAGAATATCAATTGCCTCGTCATACACTACTTGCACATCGCCATCGTAATCGAAAGCCGAATCCCATACTTTCGCAATAATTTCTACCATTTTTTGTGCAATAAGTAAAGCTTCGTCTATGTTTTCGTATTTAATGTAGTAGCGAGCCTTTTCCAAAAAAGGCTCCAACTCTTCCCTAGTTTCTATTGCATCAAACCCAATATCGTCATAATCATAATAACCATATCGTCCTCTTCGCCTGATTGAATTGCCCACGAATGCTTTTTTTATTAAACTTGCATAATCTTCGCGTGGTTGCACCTTTTTGTTATCAGCTTGTGGCGTTGGAGAAAATGCCTTTAGCAGAGCATTGTTGAATGCTGCATCTTTTTGAGCGTAACTTTTTATAAAGTCAATTAGCTTACCCTCTTCGGTAAAGTTTAATATATCGTCCAGTTTTGTTTTGATTGTCATAGTTTTGTTTTTAATATTACGCTTTTGCTTTCATATTAGCTCAAGCACCCCAGATACTCCCTTAATTACGCTTCAAAGATATAAAAACAAAAACCAATTGTCTTTATAAATTATTGATAATTTGTTGAATTTTGATAGATGAAGTATGGCAAATGAATCGATTTCTTTTTGTTACAACTTTCTATACAAATCTTTTATACTGGGTATGAGCTCAGTTAATCATAAAGAGTAAACCTAACTGACATATTGTTGTTATATGATGTAGAGTTAAAAACAGATTATACAATAATAAATATGAAAAAAGTAAATATAGCTAATACAGATTTAAAAGTTTCACGTATAAACTTTGGTGGCAATGTTCTCGGATGGACATTAAATGAGAAAGAATCGTTCGATATATTAGATGCTTTTGTAGCAGCCGGATTCAATTTTATAGATACAGCCGACACCTACTCATGGTGGGTGAATGGGGTGGGCGGACAATCGGAAACTATCTTAGGGAAATGGATGAAAGAAAGAAACAATAGAGACCACCTTGTTATAGCTACGAAGGTAGGCTCACAAACAAATGAGCATCCAAAAGATATTAGCAAAGCGCATATCCTACAATCGGTTGACGAATCGTTGCAGCGTTTGCAAACAGATCATATCGATTTGTATTACA
>CAZUHZ010000176.1:0-4510 GCA_964620895.1 uncultured Dysgonomonadaceae bacterium
CTGCCATATAGTCGGATGAGCCTTCTTCTGTTGTTTGTTCAGCGGAACGAGTTTTTAGCCACATAACTAACAATCCTACCACTATCCATGCAACAATAAACCAAGTAGCCTCTTTAGGCCAACCCTCGTCAACAACCAAATCGGAACTACCTTTCAATATATTTTCTACTTCAGTAACGCCTGCTATCAAACCAGCACCAAAATCTCCCTCCTTAAAGAAAGGAATCATCTTGTTGGTTTGAATCAGTTTGCAAACGCCATCAGGCAATTTATCCTCCAATCCGTAACCAGTTTCAAAGGCAACTTCTCGTTCCCCCTCACCTGTTATTAACACAATAAGCAATCCTTGATTGGTCTCTTTATCACCCAATCTCCACGTATTAAAAAGATCTGAAGCAAACTCTTTTGCCGTAGCATAAGAATCCTCAATCCCGGGCAATACTACCACGGCACTCTGCACGTTGAGTGAGTCCTTTATTGCTTGCATTCTCACATTCAAGGTTTGAATGTCTTCATAAGAGATAGCATTTTGTGGGTCGCTCACATACTGTCGGTAGTCTTGCTGTTGCACATTGGGCACATCGTCTACCGAGTAACGTATTTGAGCCATTGAACTCGAAAAAAGAGACAACAATAATGTTATGTTGAAGAGTCGAATGTAAGCTACTTTGCTCATATTATTATATTTTTATTTTTATCCTAAAGTGTGCATGTTTAAGCACCAATAGTGATATAGATATTTATTATTTACATTCATTTTTAAAAAATAGCTTCAGGCGAAATATCTGCTTCCTTCTCAGCTTCAAAATATTTTATCTCTTTAAAACTCAAAATAGTCGCTGCTAAGTTTCTCGGGAAGCGTCGCCTAAAAGTATTGTATCCATTTACCGATTCATTGAATCGTTTACGTTCTAAGGAAATCCTATTTTCTGCTCCTTCAAGTTGTCCTTGCAGCATTATGAAGTTCTCATTTGCTTTCAAGTCGGGATAGTTTTCGATGACAGCCATTAATCTCGATAGAGAGTGTGAAAGCTCGCCTTGCACTTGGTTGAATTGTTGTATGTTTTCAGTTGTTAGATTGTTGGCATCCACGTTTACTTGTGTAGCTTTAGCACGAGCCTCTATTACTTTTGCAAATGTTTCTTGTTCATGTGCTGCATATCCTTTCACTGTTTCCACTAAATTCGGAATTAAATCTACTCGTCGTTGATACTGATTTTCTACTTGAGCCCAAGCCGATTTTACTACCTCTTCTCGCTTTACCAGCTTATTGTAGGTGCCCCAAAAGAAGGGAACTATCAATAACAACCCGATGAAAACTACGAACCATATAATTGCTTTTTTACCCATGACTATTTTTTTTCTTACTGCTCAAATACTTCTCAAAATATCATTATCAAAGCTGCTATAATTGCTATAATTGCCACAATCAACATCACAATTTTTGATGTACTCTTCGGATACTCGCCAATCACTTGTCCTGTTCGTCCATTTACTACAAATTGATACAGTTTACCATCAAACTTAAAGGCACTAATCCATATTGGTAGCAATAGCAGTTTGAACATTAAATCGTTGTACGCTGTATTTTTACTGCGTATTTTTTGTTTGTCACCTCCAATATCTGTTCTAATAGTGCTATCAATGACGTTATCCATTTTTGCTTTGGCGCTTTCTACTCCTTCTCTGAAGTCAATTTGATACAGCTCTGTGATAAATCCAGCCATAAATTCGTGGCGATAGCCAACACAATTCATCATATCCCAATTGGTAAGCTGATTCATTATTTTGGAAGGCAGGGTTGTTGCTGCAGGCACCACTATATCATCAAACGGAACTGACACCGAACCCCATTCAGTGTACCAATCTGTAACAGTTCTACGAACCTCTTCGCCTTTACTGTTGCGGTATGTTTCGGTGCGATTGTCACCACGTTCACCTCTATATTCAGTGAAAGTGTTAGCATCGTAAGTCCAAAAGGGTAGATAAACACCTTTAAACATATCAGTGTTAACGTCACTTTTCTTTAGTCCCGATGGCAAAAACCATTTTTTACTCAACCATTTTTTGAAGTTTGCATCACTCTTCTTTTTAGTAATCTTGAAAGGAAGTAAATACTCTGGTTGCCAAAAGCGTTTTACCGATGCTTGGTCTAAGATAAGTGGGGTAGAGCAGAACACACATTTCGCTGCCGAAATATTGGGTTCTAATGTGGTGGTGGCTCCACATTGCTGACATTTTATTTCTGTCACCTCCATGGTTTGTTCCTCGTTGTTTTCATCAGCATGGTCTTTCCAGAGGTTGAAATCGTTCTCTTCTATTTCAGCAGCTGTATGGTCCAATTCTGAGATATATCCACAATAAACGCATTTCAAGTTTTCGTCGGCAGGCGAATACTCCATAATGCCCCCACAAGATTTACATTTGGTTTGTAGGGCATCGGTAATGGGTTGTTTTACTTCGTTTATTACTTCGTTCATTGTTTTTTTGATTTTATAGTAGAGACGCAGTGCATTGCGTCTCTACAAAAATGATACTATTCAATTCCAAACTCTTTGGCAGTTTCAGGATGCATCTCTTTCGCATTTTCGAAATCCATAAAGTCCATTATTCCAAACAGGTCGTTGAATTTTCGTCCTAAGCTTTCGCTACCATAAGCTTCAAGCTCAGGGAGTCTCTCATCAAATTTTTTCTCAAAATTCTCGGAAGCTTCTTCTCCCATCTCTTCCATCGAACTCCACATCTCCAATAGACTTGAGGTGACATAGTCACTCCTTGTTTCTTCGTCTTTTTTGGCGAGAACTTTCGCATATTCAATCATCTGTCCCACCGAACTGCTATGCAGTTTGTCGATCTCCTTTTCAAATTTAGAATCTATTTTATCGTATTTGTCAAGTAGGTTATTCATTCCCTCAAACACATTGTTGTAGATTGCTATTGTCTCGTCAATAAATTGATCTTTCGATAGTTTTTCAATTTCACTCATGCTTTTAAATTTTGGTTGTGAATTGCTACCACTGCATCCTGTCAGGATGAAGCCTGTAACAATAATTGTCATTAGAATTATTTTTTTCATTTTGGGTGTTTTTTTATTCATTATTATTAGACTTTGTTCATCACAGCATTGTAGTAGCTGTTGAAGCCTTTTAAAATGCCTCCTTAATAAATTTTTTGTGCTCCGTAGCCTTTTACAGCTCCAAAAAGATCAAACACTTTATCATAAGGATAGCGATTGCCATACATCGAAACTCGCACTGTTTCAGTACCCTGCATATTCATACCCAATGCATTTCTAAACTGATTGACCGATGAGTTGGGGTTGAACTCCGAAGTTTGTGTGCCTGTAATCCCTATAAATCCTTTAAGATAGGCTTCATCTATTTTATCGGCTATGGCATTTACCTCTGCTTCGTTCATCTCACGATTTCTCTCGTATTTAACCAGTTGATTCACATCTTCAAAGTTCTTCGCAAGCACAAAAGTCCATCCACCACCACCCGACGGTAGCACCATATCGCCATTCCGGTTACCGAAAAACAGGTTGTCCCAAGCAGAAGTTACACGCTTGGCTTCTTTACTTTTGTCGGAATCCACATAAGCACGGTCCAGCCCTCCATAGTTGCTGCAACCAATTATATTGTTATATACATCAGCATCAATGCCAGTCATATAGCGGAATCCGTAGCCCATGTCCTCCATATGTTTTGTACGACACCATGTAAACAATACTGTATTATCGTGAAATGCTATGGATGAAGTGTTTGGTTGTGCCAATCCTCCACGCACTTCACAGGCAGCCATTCTGTTTGCTACAAACAGATTATTATACACATCAAAATGACCACCCTTGCACGCCATCTGTATGCCAAAGTGATATCCATTAAGAAACACACAGTTTCGAATGGTTAAGTTACCTTCCATTTCGCCACTGATAAGCTGAAAAGCACTTGTCATACCAACTGGTTCTAATAGAGCAACTCCTTGTGGACCTTCACCTACCACTACAATACGACCAGTTTCAACGCCTTCGGGAGCAGCAGCTCTCGGGTTGTCGTACTCAGGTGCTACATACTGACTAATTTGTCCACGGTCGAAGATGATACCATCCACAAGTACTACACCATTTCGTTTCCCTACCACACGAATATCCATCACCCCTTGATTGCCCGAAGTCATTATCTGTTCAACACCTGGACGCATAGTGGTTTGAAACTTTACGGGGTCACGTTGCGAGAAATCGTCCGAATACCCACCCACTATAGAGAGATACTTATCAACCTTCACCCATCCTTGGTCTAAATAGCCCAAGTAATTGCCTTCGGCAACACAAATAAGAGCTCCTTCGGGAGCTTCATCAATCGCTTTTTGCAAATCTTTCAGTGGCGATGCAAGACTGCCATTATTACGATTGCTACCCTTGTTTACCGACACATAAATTGTTGCTGCATTTTGTGGTATTTCTTCTTTGTAAACTCCACTACTACTACTACTACTACTACTACTACTACTA
>CAZUHZ010000177.1:0-4491 GCA_964620895.1 uncultured Dysgonomonadaceae bacterium
AGTCAAAAACGAAATTGACAGTTGAATGCCATTTCGACTACAATCGAAATGGTTTTCATGTTGTTTCTATTTTTTTGTCAGAGACTATGCCTTAACTATGTGAGACAACTCACAGTTTAGCAGTTATAGCCGATGATATAAATTCTGCTGCCGCTACATTCAATCCACCGCCTACAACAAGCATATCGGCTTCGTTGCGTGAAGGTCTTATAAACTCTTCATACATAGGGCGTACAGTTTTGTAGTATCTCTCTATAACATCTTGCGCCGAACGACCACGTGACTCCATGTCACGCTCTATTATACGCGACAATCTGTGGTCGGCATCAACTTCCAAGTAGATGCGCATATCCATCTCTTGGCACAGTTGTGTGCAAGTGAATATAAGAATGCCTTCGATGAGTAGTATCTTCTTGGGTTCAATAGGGATTACCTCTTCTTGTCGGGTGCAAGTGATGTATGAGTAGGTAGGCGACTCAATGGCTTGTCCAGTTTTTAGCTTTTGAATATCGCTCAGCAGCAAATCCCATTCAATAGAGTCGGGATGGTCGAAGTTGAGTTCTTTGCGTTGCTCCATGGGCAAATGACCGCTATCTTTGTAGTACGAATCTTGTGTAAGGACAGAGATTTGGTCGAATGGAACGCGCTTTAAGATTGAATTGACTAGTGTTGTTTTTCCTGAGCCTGAGCCTCCAGCAATACCAATTATAAACATGACTTTTGTGTTATATAGTAAGTAATTGTGTTTAGAATTCTATTATTTTTTATTGCCAACATAAAAAGTTACTGGAATGTGAGTTGGTGATGTGATGGGAACATTTCCAATCAACACTTTTGGCCACAACTTTAGAGTTATTTTAGTTTGTCCAGGAGTTATACCAAGAAAACGACTCATTTCAGTAGCAACTTTATTTTTAGAATATATGTTCATTAGATTTTTCAAATCAAGCCCAATTGAAAGCGGTACAATTGTTGATTTTCCTGGCTCTATGCGGACTGGTGTGTCAAGTTTTCCGCTTGTAAATTCCATATCGTTTAGTTCAATCATGTACTCCATTCCATTCAAAAAAGCAGCTGCTTTTTCGTTTGGGTTCTCTATATCGAGATTCAACACCATAGAGAAGGGTATCTTTTGCAAAGATTTACCAGAAAGGATTGTGCTGAGGGAGGCAATTTCCAAGACTGAAACAGATCTTAGCTTGTTTAAATTAATGCCTGCTATTTCTACATTGTCAATAGAGTTGTAGTCGTACTTACATTGAGTTAAGTTGTAGGCACCTCCTAGTTGTTTTACCATATCACAGCTATACATTAAAAGTATAGTGGAGAGAATGATGGTTGCTTTTTTCATATTTTTGCTCAATTATAATTCAGTGTTTATTGTTCTGTTTTTTTATTTTTGATGCTAAGTCTTCAGCACTTCAAGTGTTTAGGTGGCTGTTTTTTAAGAAGCTAGAATAACACAGTATTAACCATTTTTTTCTCAAATCCTATTTGATTATTACCATTGTTGCTCCAAACCCATATTCTTGGAAAGATGCATCTTGGCTGTCCACTCTTTTGTAATCTTTTTTGATTGCTTTGTAAATCTCTTTTTTTAAAACACCATCGCCTTTACCATGAATGAACACAATCTTTTTTCTCTTTTTGTTTTTGTTCTCATTCATCACTTCGTGAAATTTGCTCATCTGATAGTCGAGCATATCCTTGTTTGACATGCCAGCAGTGGTATCTAGCAACTCGTTGATGTGTAGGTCTATCTCTAAAATATCCTCTTGTTTCTTTGCAATCTTTTGAATGCGAGGACGGCGAGAGGGGGCCTCTTTCTCTCTTAAGGCTCGTTGAATGTCTTCGTTCGAAATCAGCATTTCACGTTCGGGGACATCTTTTCGGGTAATGTAATATACCTGTGCATCGTCTTCGAAGTAGTCGTTTTCTTTAAAGCTATGTAGCTTGTAAAACTTTACAGTGTCTATTCTAAGCTCGACTGACACGGGGCTCTTTAAAGTATATGGTTTATTGTGTTTAAAAGCTACATATTGCACACATACTTGCTCAAGGTTGTTGAGGTCAGTTTTGTCGAATTCCTCTAAAAACAATTTAGTGTTAGGTTCGATTAGTCCATTATATCTGCTTGTCCATGAGTTGTTTGTGCGGCTCATGTAGTTTACAAATAGATAGTAGTTGCTATCATTGACAAAGAAGCACTCGAATGTGGTGGTTGATAATGTTTTGATGTCTGTGGGCAGGTACACTAAACAAGCAGTGATTTTTTCTCCTGACAATGTCTCCTTTTGTTCTACATCTTCTATTTCAGCAACTTGAGGAGTGTTTGTTACACTTACTGCTTCTTCTTTCACCTCCGTTTCTTCTAGTTTTTTACTATCGGCAGGTTTCACTGCTATACATTCGCTAACGAGTACAGGGATGTCGAATCCATGTTCGTCTTCAATTATAACTATATTTTTGTCTTGGAATCCTTTAACGGTTCCACCACCTACTGTGTTGAGAAATCTGATGGTGTCGCCAATTTCTAGTTTTCGCATATTATTAATGTTGAATGAAACACATTTTTTTATATTCAAAAAGTGTTTCATTGATTTATTTTGACTTACTTGCAAAGTTGACTAATTTTGTTGGATTTCCATCATGAATTAAAGCAATAGATGAAAATGCAAAGCTTAAAAAATGAAAAATAAAACAATAGAATCCATCTCTATTTCAGATTATAACTATCTTCTCCCCGATGAGAGAATTGCTAAATATCCTCTTGCTAATAGAGACCAATCAAAACTGTTGCACTATTGCAATGGTGCAATAAATGTGCAAAAGTTTTCTGAAGTCCCTAGGTTGCTGCCAGCTAATAGCTTAATGGTGTTTAACAATACGCGGGTGATTCATGCACGACTGTTGTTCAAAAAGCTGACTGGTGCAAACATAGAGGTGTTTTGTTTGTCGCCACAATCACCCAGAGATTATGTGCAAAGTTTTGAGCAGACCACCAGTAATGTGTGGAATTGTATGGTGGGCAATGCAAAAAAATGGAAAGACGAGCCTCTGTCATTGTTGTTGAATGTAGAAGGAAACGATGTAACGCTAAGTGCTACAAAGCTTTTAACCGAAGGACAAGAGCATCAAATAGAATTTAGGTGGGACAACCCAGCATACACTTTCTCTGAATTATTGGAGGTTGCTGGCAACCTGCCCATTCCTCCCTATTTAAATAGACCAACCGAAGAGAGCGACGAATACAATTATCAAACTGTCTATTCTCAAGTAGAAGGCTCTGTAGCTGCGCCAACAGCAGGGTTGCATTTCACCGATAGTATATTGCAATCGTTGAGTAATAAAGGTGTTGAGCGTGCTGAAGTAACATTGCATGTAGGTGCTGGAACTTTCAAGCCGGTGAAATCAGAGCATATCGGAGGGCATGAAATGCACACCGAGTTAATCTCTGTTGAGCGAAAAACAATAGAAAAACTACTCGTAAACGAGAATAAATTGATTGTTGTTGGCACCACATCATTGCGCACTATAGAAAGTTTGTACTATATTGGTGCGAAGCTGCTAAATGGCAAGCTAGCATTTACCGACAATTTTGTTGTGAAGCAGTGGGAGCCTTACGATGTAGATAACAATATATATAGTCCTAAAGAGTCATTGATGGGAATTCTAGAATATATGAAACAGCACCACCTGGAAGTGTTGATTGCCTCCACACAAATAATGATTGCGCCAGGCTATCAGTTTAAGTATGTTGATGGGCTACTAACCAATTTTCATCAACCTAAGAGTACTTTATTGCTATTGGTGTCAGCCTTTGTTGGAGATGATTGGCGCACAATTTATGACTTTGCTATGCAAAGTGGTTTTCGTTTTTTGAGTTATGGAGATAGTTCGTTGCTGTGGAAGCGTAAAGCTCGCAACTTACTTCTTTAAAAAACCCTGTTTCTTGCTTTTATTACTTTATATAATTATTATTAACTACTTTATCTACTCGAATTTGGTAAAAGGACGTTTGAAACTCTCATTACAATTGCTTTTTTTCGTATAATTGCATATAATTAAAGTAGAAACAAATTGAACGATGAAAATCTTCCTCAAGATTCTAAGAATATTTGCCATAGTTGTTGTATCAATAGTGTTGCTTAACATCATCCTATTTATAACACTAAGCATCCCTTTTATACAAAATAAAGCCAAAGACTTTGCTTTGAGCAAGGTAAAGCCTATTATTAATACAGAAGTTACATTGGGTAATATCAATTTGCAATTGCTCAATAGTGTAAGGTTGCGTGATCTGTATGTGGAGGACCAAAATCGCGACACGCTTCTTTATGCAGGCAAGTTGGATGTGAAGTTCAACCCACTTGGGTTGCTTAACAAAAAACTGCAATTCTACGCTGTCAATCTTGAAGATTTCACTGCTAATATCTATAAAGAAGATCCTGATACAACGTTTAACTTTCAATTTATAATTGATGCTTTTGC
>CAZUHZ010000178.1:0-4485 GCA_964620895.1 uncultured Dysgonomonadaceae bacterium
TGTCAAACCTCTAAAATGGCTTTATATCAAAATAAAATTTGTAATTTTGATGTAATATTAAGTGAACTGTCATACTTAAATTTTCAATCTATAGTTATATAACTTCCTACTCTCTTAATAAGTATATAAATATGAATTTAGAACTTAACTTATCACTTGCAGAAGGCTACTCTAGTAAATCTCAAATTGCTCGTGTTTTGACAGAAAATTGGGTCAAAACTAATAGTTATTGTCCTAACTGTGGTGAGTTACATTTGAAAGAGTTTGAAAACAATATGCCAGTTGCAGATTTTTACTGTAAATCTTGTGCTGAGCAATTTGAACTGAAAAGTAAAAAAACTGATCTTATTGGAAATAGAATTTTAGATGGAGCGTATTCTACAATGATAGAAAGAATAAATTCTGATGACAATCCAAACTTTTTTTTCCTTACTTATAATAATCAAAAATGGGAAGTTAGTAACTTTCTAATTATACCAAAACATTATTTTACAACTGAAATTATTATCAAGAGAAAACCTTTAAAATTAACAGCAAGACGAGCAGGGTGGATTGGCTGTAATATTGACATATCTAAAGTTCCTGCAAATGGTAAAATTTTTCTTGTGAAAAATTCTGTAACAGCTTCTAAAGAAAAGGTTCAATCTAAGTGGGAAAAAACAAAGTTTCTTAGAACACATAAAAGGGAAAGTAAAGGTTGGATTTTAGATATTATGAATTGTGTAGATACTATTGCTGATGATACTTTTACATTAAAACAGATGTATGAATTTGAAGATATTTTGAAGAGGAGATATCCAGACAATAATTTTATAAAAGATAAAATAAGACAACAACTTCAAATATTAAGAGAAAAAGGAATTATAGAATTTTTAGGAAGAGGTGTATATAAAAAGATAAATGATGAATAACTACAAAATTGAAATACAAGAGTATTTAACAAGAGTAATAGAGATAGAAGCTCCATCTTCAGAAGAGGCTATAGATAAAGTGAGAGAGATGTATAGGGCAGAAGAGATAGTGCTGGATGGGGATGATTATGTAGATACCCAAATAATAGATCTCGAAAACTACTGGAATGAAAAAATGGAAAAGCTTTTTACTGAAGATAATTCTATTATGGTAAAAGAAGAGACAGTGCTTATCTGGGGGTTAGACATCCCACCATTTGAAGTGAAAATAACAGAAGAGATAAGAAACTATATAAACGAAAATGATATCCCCTTTGATGAGCCGTGTGAACTAATAGAGGACGATGTTACTGGATTGTATAAGTTGTGCCTCAAAACTCAAAATGATATTGACGCTAACAGCTAACAAGTAAATTAGAAATAATGGCTTTTTGGGCAATTAGCCCATTTGAAAAAATGGATATTAGAGATTTAAAACAACGTGAAAACATCTTTATTCACCCATATTTTTCTGATGCTACAATTGCAAAAAAAATGAAGAAAGGGTAATGGGTTATTTTCAGTAATTTATTTATCAATAAAATTTTGTTTCCTCCTCCATCTGTTCCACCACAGTCTCTAGTTAACAAACAGTAATGTAATAATGCATATATGGCTGTTTATTGCATCTTTGATTATAAGAAAATATAAAACATAATACTATGACAATAAAAGAAGCAACCCTACAAACCTTAGAAGAATTAAAAGGAATAGCAACCTATATGGATGTTCACGATCATATTATAGAAAATAAGTACTATGATTTTGGTGATGCCAAAACACCTCCCTCCACTATTTCAGCTATTCTTGGTAGTTTTATAAGAGATGGAGATACAAGGGTGAAGAGAATAAAAAACAGCAATGGAAGCTACTCTTACTACCTTACTAAGAATGAAGCGGAAATAGACATTGAGTTGTTGTCGGGCGAAGTTGATACTCCACCAATAGCAACAATACCGCATAAAATAAAAGCTAATACATACTTTGAGAGAGACCTACACAAACTATTGAGTAGCTACTTGAAAAACACAAAGGTGTATTCAAAAACTATATTCCATGAGCAGTCGAAATATGGAAAAGACAACAACCAGATATGGACGCATCCTGATATGGTGGGGATAAAGTTTTTGAAATTGCAGAACAAGATAAGTCAAAACTTTTTGAAATCGATAAATAGTATAGATACTTTTAAAATAAGTTCTTATGAAATAAAAAAGGAAATCAACTCTGACTCGGAACTTAAGAAGGCTTATTTTCAAGCTGTTTCTAACTCAAGTTGGGCAAACTACGGATATCTGGTTGCATTTGAGATTAGTGATAGCTTGTCTGACGAAATGGAACGATTGAATCAATCATTTGGAATTGGTATAATAGAGTTGAATGCCAATCCTTATCAAAGCAAGATACGCTATCCCTCTCGTTACAGAGAGCTTGAGTTTAAAACCATAGATAAGTTGTGTAAAATAAACAACGAGTTTGAGCAATTTATTGAGCAAGTAGATAAATTGATGACTGCAAGTGATAGGTATTATAAGTCAACAGAAAAAGAGTTGAATGAGTTTTGCGACAGTTACTTTGCAAGTGACACGGAAGTAGAAGAGTATTGTAGGGAGAAGAATATTCCGGGTGGTGAAGATGTGGAATAACTATTAAAAACTAGTTGAATCATAATCCTCATCAAGCAAGTATATTCTGATGCCACATTGAATGGCAAAAAAGATATGGAGTATAGAAATATAAGCCTGAGCATGGTAGCAAAATATTTGGAGTGTTTTGTGGAAGAGTATTTGAGAGTAAATAGATAATGTTGGGCGTTGTGGATAGAAAGGCACAGATTGCAAATCCGCGCCAGCGAGAATTATTGAAGAGCTCAGATAAATATCCGCCCCAGCCATAGATTATAGAAGAGTACAGATAATGCTTTGCATTAAAACATCTGATTTTATCTTCCTGGGCAGACAGTTGGTAGCTTGACAATGTTGTGTTTGCGACACTTTGCTATCTTTTTTTTGAAAATCAATAGAGTTATAAATCAATTAAATCTGAAATTAATGTGATGACAATAGAAGAAATTTTTAGAAGAGGTGAAATTAGCAACTACACACTTAATCTGTGCCTTGCCAATAGGATAAAAACCTTCAATGACTTGAAGCTATACTATCTGAAGAATAAAACTTTTACGAATCTTCAATTTTGTAGTGAAGCATCTACTGCAGAGCTAATAGAGGTATATAATAAATATATTGATGATGAAGGAGCACAACCTGAAAATATGGCTAAGGGTGAACCTAACTTGGAGGATGTGGTAACAGACCTTGATGAAGTGGTGAAAGTAACGCTTGCTGCCGAAGGTTATTTAGAAAGTTTGGAGCAAAAACTAGAGGAGTATTGGGTTGAAATAGAAAATGATCGAAATGAGGAGTTGTCACAGTCCGAAACTCCGATTCCTAGTGTAGATGATGTAGTTAATTCTGCAGAAATTGAAGAAGCAATAAAGGATTATAGGAGAGAAAAGGCACGTAAAGAAGGTGCGAAAAGAGATGCAGCTACTGCCAAAAGTATAAAGCTTAAACAGAGACAAGAGAAGCGCAAGAGGATGGAAGCTAATGAGGGCGCTGAAAAAAAGAATGTGGAGAGTAAATCAACTTTTGGCAGACATCCATCGGAGAGGTTAAATAAGCTTTATTCGATAAAGAGTTATCAAGGAGCAAATCCAGTAGATGCAAAGGTGATATTTGTGGGGAGAGACCCCAATTGGGCAGTAGATATTGAGCAGAAAGATATGTTTGGGTATGTTGTTGAATATATGACAGATGGTGTTGCTTTTTGGAATAAATATGGTGTGCATCATCCTTTTTTACTAAAGGGTTATAAAGGAGATGGGAGAAAATACCATAGAGGTTTTTCGAGAATAAATCTAGAGAGTAGTGTGGCTAGTGAGGTGTCGTTTGTGGAGTTGATTGGATTTCCTACAAAGGGGATGGCTAGCGCGAATAAAGCTCTTTTTAATCAACATTTGTTATCGCCAGCTAATAAGGATAATCTGATACTGCTAGACAAAGTGCTTAACGACCCTAGTAAGATTATATTTATTGCTTGGGGATTGACAGACAATTTTAAGCAGATATATAATAAAACTGGATTGCTCAAAAAGTTTGCCGATATTGATAAAAGAACCATGAGTAGAACCCAATTAAACAAGTTTGGTAATATTTATATTCACACACATTTTTCTGATGCTATAAGCGGTGAAACAATTGCTGAGATGGAGGATGTGGTGAGGGAGTATTTGAAGTAAATAGGAGGGTGATATATCCAATGATTTAAAACCAATTAAAGGAAAATGAAAGACCATGAATAAAAGAAACAATATTGATGTTCCCACACCTAGTGACGATCCAAAAAAAGTGATGATTGAGGATTACAAAAAGCATATTCGAAAAAAAGAACTGCAAGACGAGAAGTATAAATGGGAGCTTGTTGAAGAATTTAGAGGAAGGCCAAACCTTGATGCGGAGAACTTGCATGAGGAAAT
>CAZUHZ010000179.1:0-4477 GCA_964620895.1 uncultured Dysgonomonadaceae bacterium
AGTTATTAGAAATTTCCCTGGCAACTATTCTCATTATCGCGAGTGGAAACAATTGAAGGAGAGGGAAGCTATTGAAGAGGTGAAAGCTGTGAAAGCCGCAAAAGTAGAAGCTAAACCGCAAGCACCCATCAAGGAGAAAGAAAAAGTAAAGCTCACCTACAAAGAGAAAATAGAGTTTGAAGGTTTAGAACAAGAGATAGCAGACTTGGAAACAGAGAAACAAGAACTCACCGAAAAACTATCGTCGGGTAAACTATCATCCGATGACTTAGTGGAAAGCTCAAATAAAATAGCCTCTCTGATGGAGCTAATTGATGAAAAAACAATGCGATGGCTGGAGTTGAGTGAATATGCTGAATAATTATCTTTAGCTTCAAGCTCTATTTCTACCCTATCACTTCAATTAAGCTACCCTCTTCCAAGTCTTTTCGTATGAATAGTGACTTTGGAATGCGCTCTTGCAACTCTTCAACGTGAGAAATAATACCTACAATGCGATTCCCCTTCTGAAGATTGTTTAATGTCTCGAAAACAATGTTCACAGATTCGGCATCTTGTGTGCCAAACCCTTCATCAATAAAGAAAAAGTTCTTTTCAGAGTTGGTCAAGCTCTGCACATTTTCGGCCAGAGCAAGCGCTAATGAAAGAGATACCTGGAAGTTTTGTCCTCCCGATAGCGTTTTAACAGAGCGTGAACGTCCATCGTTGAGATAGTCTATAATCTCGAATTCGTTTTTGTCGTTTATCTGCAAGCTCAATTGGTTTTTAGTCAATCGGTGGAATCGTTCGTTAGCAATAGCACACAAGTTGTTGAGATAGATGCTCGACACATAGTTTACAAAACCACTTGCTTTGAAAAGTTGGGTAAGGGTTGATATATTCTCTTTGCGACTTTCCAGTTTTTCTTTTTCAACTAGTAGTTCTTTCTTCTCTTTGTACTCTCTTTCAATGCGCTCAAGGTCGTGCTTTAAGGTTGCCAATGTCTCTCGCAAGCGATTGATTAATTTCTCGCTCTCTTCAAACTCTTGCTGCTTAGTTTCGAACTCTTCGGGTGAGAAGGACTTGCCTTCCAATCTTTTTTTCAGCTCATCAACCGATTGTTTTAGCTTCTCATAGTTGATTCTAAAATTCTCTATGAGTGTTCTCTCAGCCTCCACATTCCGCTTGTTGCTTAGCAATTGTTCAACAGCCTCTATTGATTCGAAAGCTGTGTCAGCAAGAGTAGTATCAACCATCGCATTGTTCTCTTTTTGCTCTTGATTCAACTGCTCAAGCTGTTTTCTCATCTCTTTTTTTGTAGCTTCTCGAGCTGCTATTGTCCGTAGTAGTTCATTTTGTTGTTTCTCTAGTTTTTGGTGTTCCTCTTGCTTATTATTAATCAGTTTCTCTTTTTCAATTTTGGTTTTATTGATATCATCCGCAGTTAGATGTTCAAAATTGTCCAATTGAAGGTATTTTATCTGGCTAGAGCTCGATGCTATAAGGGTCTCATTATGTTTGTTTTCATCTTCTATTTTTCTCAAGCGTTCCTTTGCTTCTGTAAGCTTTTTGCTTATTTTCTCTAATTTAGTGCGGTTTTCTTTTTGACTCTTCTCTAACTCCTCTTTTTCAGCATTTAATTTATCGTTGGCTTTCTTCTTGGTTTTAAATGTAGCTTCATCTGTATAGGAAAAGTCCTTCCACACAAACAATGAAAGATGTTTCTTTCTCTCTTCCTCTAAACCTTTTAGTTTAGCTTCAACATCCCTTTTGCTTTTAATAAGAGCATTGCTCACCTCTTCTAGTCGGGTCAACTCAATAGTGTGCGAAGCATACAACTTTGCTTTTCTCTCCAAAGCTTTTAGCTCTTTATTATTGTCTAATATATTGGAGCTAACATCCTCTGTTTCTATCACATGTGGGTGGTCGAAAGAGCCACAAAGTGGGCAAGCCGACCCGTCGTGAATCTCGTCGGCAAATTGAGCTATTTGTTGTTTTACTTCTAGCTGTGTTTTTTGATTGTTTGCTTCGGCAATCTGCTTATCTAATATTTTGTTTTTTTGCTCTATTGTTTCTTTCCATTGCTCTTTAGAGTAGTCTATCTCTTCAAATTTATTGTCATTCTTACTTATTTGCTTGCTTATATCTGAAAGCCTCTCATGTCTCTCTCCAATTTGTTTTGTTAAGGAATTGTGATTATAAAACCAAAGCTCAATAGCAGTAAGTGTTTTAGCATCTATCAGTTTACCCTTTGTATTTTCGATCTTATCGTCAGTATCTCTGATTGTTTTTTTGCACACTTCAACTTGTTGTGTCAAGTCAACAACTATCGCCTCACCCTTGGTTGTACGCTCTTCTCCTTTTTTTATGGCAACTCTATAGGTTAGTATTTTACCAATAAGTTCTAAGTCTGTCACCTCCTGCTTTTTTGTCTCTATCGAATCAATAAAAGGCTTTATCTCGGATAGCTTTTCAGACACTTTACTCGACTGCTCTTCTTTGTCTGTCAGCTCTTTTGCAATATTGTCTAAGCTTTTATTTTGTATCTCTACTCTTTGTGCGAGTTGTTTTTTCAATCGCAGTATTTCATCAAACTGCTGATGTGTCTGCACATATAGCTTTAGAGATTTTTCTTTCTCTTCTATCCCTTTTTTACGTTCTTCTTCAGAAGCAAGTTTTTTATTTTGTAGTTGTAGGGATTGAAAGTCGGTACTTAGCTGTTTCAATTGATCAAAGGCTACTCTCAACCTTTTGTGTTCATTGTCTTTTTTATCAAAGTTTATTTTTTGCTCTTTAAAAAGTTTTGCTTTTTCAGCTATTACTTCTTCTGAAATATCCTCATAGCCCGAAAGCCTTCCATCTAATTTGTCTAACTTCTTAGCATTGTCAATATACAGCGTTTTGATATTGTTTGAAAGGTCGTAATGATGCAGATTGAACAGCTCCTTCATCATATTTGTGCGTTCTGTTCCTTTAAGCTCTATAAATTCCCTGAATTTTCCTTGGGGAATAATTATAGTGCGTTTAAAATTTGTGGCGCTCAGCCCAATTATTGTTTCTGCATTTGTGTGCTCTAATGGTATCCATTCTTCATTTTCCCATTGGTAGAATGTAACGCTATAAAGTTTAACATCATCAAAGTTTCTACCATTTCTTCTGTACTCCCTAACAGCTCTATATTTTTTATTCTCAAAGTTTAAGAACTCGAAATCAATATACATTCTATTGGATTTCAAATTCATCATATTATAATTCTTATTAGTCCCACCCATTCTTTCAGAATCGCCATACAGTGCAAATGTTATTGCCTCTAATATGGTGGACTTACCCGATGCTACAGGTCCGAATATTCCAAATAAACCAGCGTCGGTAAGTGCTGTGAAATCTATAATCTGTCTGTTCTGATAGGAGTATATGCCCTCCAAGCTTAACTGTAGTGGTATCATGATTGTTGATTAATTACTTCTTTAAATAAATCTAGCATCTCTTGATTAGGGTTTTGTCCCTTCACAGATTTGAAATAGTCCCTGAATAGTGCAGTTATATCTTGATTTAGATTTACCTGCTTGGTGTTTGAGTCTAACATGTTGTCATTGGTTACAATGGGTATAATATGCACTATTTCGCTGTGAGCATTGCGTAGTCGCTTTAAGTCTTCCGATTTCAGAAAATCATCACTCTCTATGGTTAGCTCCACCAAAGTGTTTTGATTTTCGGTCAACCACTCTACAGCCATATCAACACTATTGAATCTTTTACACACCAATTGTTTTCCTTCTTTCAAGGGTATTCGTTCTTGCTCTACTTTTTTATTTGGTTCTGCTTTAATGATATTCACATACTTCTGTTGACCAGCCTCGGCAAACGAATAAGCCAATGGGCTACCTGAATATATAGCGGGCTGTTTGTCACTCCCTACATTTTGATAGCGATGTAAATGTCCCAGAGCGGTATATTGTATTTGAGATGGAATAGCGTCTGAATAGATAAGGTCGGCATTGCCAATTCTTAAAGGTTTCTCACCGTCTGGTTCTTCCAATACCTCACCTCCTCGCTTTAGCATGTAGAGATGTGTCACCAACATATTCACTCCCTTTTCATCGCAATAGCTTTCCGCTAGTTTGCTCCAACTGTTTTTGAGTGAGTTTTGCAGTACCACATCTTTCTCTTCGCCAAAGTACTCTTTCATCCTCACTTCGTTTGCATAAGGTGTGGCTATTACTCGCAGTGGATAGTCATAATTGGGTATCTTGAACTCCATAAACCCTTCATCTGTATTTGTTATTTCAAATCCATCCTCTAGTTGTAGTGTCTGAACCTGAGTGTTGGGAAGTCCCATAAATAGTATTCCACACTCACGAGCCAATGGGTCGGGCGAGTCTATTCTAGTTGGCGAGTCATGGTTGCCTGCAATGGCTATCACGGGTCGTTTACCATTGTTAGTCAATCGCTTCAATGTTTTGTACAATAGCTCTATTGCCTCTACAGGAGGATTGAA
>CAZUHZ010000180.1:0-4472 GCA_964620895.1 uncultured Dysgonomonadaceae bacterium
CGTATTCATTTTAGCTTTAGCTCTTTATCTATGTTTGCATACTATTCTGTTTCCTTGATGTTAGACTAACAGGTTTATTCTAATGGTTATAGCTCCCTTAAATCAACTCGCACTTTGCGGCTTTGTCCCTTTGCGAGAAATTTTTCTTTTTAATTACTTTCTGCTTCGCAGCACTGACGGTCACTGAGCGGAGCCGAAGTGTTGGAAGTCGGCGCGAGCAAACACCTCACACGGCATACCACACACCCCATATCTCAAATCCCTGCGAGCGGTGAGTAAAATATTTTTTTCAAGGTGTGATGTAGAGACGCAAAGTCTTGCGTCTTTGGTATAACATCATCCATAGTTAAATAAACCACCTACTCTCTTCAGCTAAAACATTAACAATTAACAATTAACCATTATCCACTCACCCCACACCCTAATGCGCCACAAGCCAATTCTCCCCATTGCCACAATCGGTCTTCAAGGGCACGCTTAGTTTATAGGCATTTTCCATCTCTTCTATTACTATCTTTCTTGCAACTTCTAATTCATCCATGGGTACATTGAAGTTCAATTCGTCATGCACTTGAAGTATCATCTTCGATTGTAGTTGCTCCTCTTCAAATCTTCTAAAAATACGAATCATTGCCACTTTAATGATATCTGCTGCACTACCTTGTATGGGTGCATTAATGGCGTTTCGTTCGGCATAGCCTCTCACAATTCCGTTTCTTGAGTTGATGTCTGGCAAAAAGCGTTTCCGCCCCAATAGTGTCTCAACATAACCATTCTCACGCGCTTTCTCTTTGCTTGTCTCCATATATTTGGCTACATCGGGGTAGGTTTCAAAGTATCCATCAATCAGCTCTTTGGCTTCGCCACGAGGAATACCCAATCGTTCTGATAAACCAAATACCGATATTCCATAAATGATGCCAAAGTTAGCAGTTTTTGCCTTATCGCGCATTTCACCCGTAGCCTCTTCTAAGGGTACTTTGTATATTTTGGCAGCAGTTGCACTATGTATGTCCAAATCGTTGTTGAAAGCCTCTGTCATTTGCTTATCGTTGCTCAAATGTGCCATGATGCGCAGCTCAATCTGCGAATAGTCGGCAGAAAGGAACGTACAACCCTCATCTGGGATAAACACTTTTCGCATAGCCCTGCCACGCTCGTCCCTTATGGGGATATTTTGTAGGTTGGGGTTGGTACTACTTAGTCTGCCTGTGGCAGCTACAGTTTGATTGAATGAAGTGTGTATCTTGTTAGAGCGTGGATTGATAAGTAGAGGAAAAGCATCTATGTAGGTGCTCAAAAGCTTTTTCACACCGCGATACTCCAGTATCTTTTCAATAATGGGGTGTTTGTTGCGTAGCTTCTCCAACTCTCCTTCGCTGGTGCTATATTGTCCGGTCTTAGTTTTCTTTGCTTTGTCTGTTATCTTCATATGGTCGAAGAGTACTTCGCCAGTTTGTTTAGGCGAGTTCACATTGTACTCCATGCCAGCCATCTCTATCAGCTCACTTTCTAATCCTAACAGCTCTTCTGTTAAGTCTATCGAAAGTTGCTTTAATGCCTCTAAGTCCAATCGAGCTCCTGTCCACTCCATATCTGCCAACACATAGATAAGAGGACACTCTACTTCGTAGAAAAGCTTATCCAACTCATTCTCTTTAATCTCTTTTTCGAGTAGGTGTTTCAGTCTAAGTGTGATGTCGGCATCTTCGCAAGCATACTTACCCACAATAGCTACATCCACATCGCGCATATTACCTTGATTTTTGCCTTTAGCCCCAATAAGCTCTTCGATAGAAACTGTTCTGTATTTCAGATAGGTTTCTGCCAGATAGTCCATGCCGTGTCTTGTCTCTGGATTTATCAGGTAGTGAGCAATCATGGTGTCGAATAGGGAACCTTGCACTTTGATATCGTAGTTTCTGACCATCAAAATATCGTACTTTATGTTCTGACCAACCTTTTCTATCGACTCATCTTCCAAGAAAGGTTTCAGCAGACTCAACTGATTGGTAGCTTCTTCTTTGTTGGCAGACAGGGGAACATAAAAAGCCTCGCCCTCTTTGTAAGAAAAGGAGATGCCTACTATATCGCTTGCCAATGGGTCAACACCCGTTGTCTCGGTATCGAATGCTACTGATTGTTGTTTGAGAAGCTTTGTATTGAGCTCTTTTATACCCTCAGTTGTGTCAATAATTGTGTAGTTGTTTTTCTCGCTATCTATGTTTGTAAAGTCTTCGGGTAGCAGCTCAACTGGGCTTGCAGTTTCTTCATTATCTAGGTTATCAAACAAGTTACCTTGTTGGTTTACTACTGCTTTTTTTATCTCAGGTTCTACGCCAAGCACTCTGTTGAGAAGAGTTCTAAACTCCAATTCTTCAAAGATGGTTCGCATGGCATCTTCATTCATTGGCTTGCGGTCGAAGCTATCGATATCAACATCCAGTGGCACATCAGTTTTGATAGTAACAAGGTGTTTAGAGAGTATGATTTGCTCTTTGTTCTCTTCTACATTTTTTTTGAGTGCTCCCTTAAGTTTGTCGCTGTTTTCTAAAAGATTTTCGATGCTCCCAAAATCGCCGAGCAGTGTTTCTGCTCTTTTGGGTCCCACACCAGGGCAGCCAGGTATATTGTCCGATGCATCGCCCATCAATCCCAATAGGTCTATCATTTGAGTAGGAGAGTTGAGTTTGTATTTCTCCATCACACGTTTGTCGTCAAGAATTTCAACATCCTTACTTCCCGTTCGTGGTATATACATAAAGATATGCTTATCTACTAGCTGTGCATAATCCTTGTCAGATGTCATCATATACACATCATACTCGTCTTTGTTGGCACGCTTGGCAATAGTGCCCACAACATCGTCTGCCTCATACCCTTCTACTTCTAGAATGTCTATATTGTAGGCTCTTATGATATCTTTAATAATGGGGACAGACAGCTTTATATCTTCTGGTGTCTTTTCGCGTTGTGCTTTATACTCTTCATACTCTTCGTGCCTGAAGGTAGGTCCCGCAGGATCGAATGCCACAGCAATGTGCGAGGGGTCTTCTTTACGAAGCACCTCTTCGAGGGTATTTACAAAGCCAAATATGGCTGATGTGTTGAATCCTTTAGAGTTTACTCTGGGGTTTCTAATGAATGCATAATAAGAACGATAGATGAGTGCATAAGCATCGAGCAGGAAAAGTTTTTTTCTCATAATAATATTTGAAACAAAGATGATATTGTTTTGTTTAGATGAACACTTACAGGTAAGAGTTTAAGAACAAAAACACTTAATAGAATGTAAAGTTACAAATAAATGTTGCTATCAGATGAATTTATTTTTAAATTTGTGTTTAATTTACATCATTCATGGATTACAAAAACCTTGCAGTTGCCACAATTAGCGAAGAGTTGAAAAAATTCGACTTATTGTATAGCTCAATTAGAAGTGAGAACACCGAACTTCAAGAAATGATTGAGCACATGCATAAGGCTGATGGTAAAAAAATACGCCCTATTCTTTTATTGCTCACAGCAAAAGCTTTGGGTGAGGTGAATGATAGTACCTATCATGCTGCAGTAACCATTGAGCTCTTACACACAGCAGCACTCATTCATGATGATGTGGTAGATAATGCTGATATGCGTAGAGGGCAACCCTCGCTCAACAGCATTTTCGATAATAGGAAAACCGTACTTTGTGGCGATTACTTTCTTTCATCGGCACTCACACAAAGTGTGCTCACCAATGATTTGGGAATAGTATCTGTAATAGCCAGTCTTGGCAAAAATCTTTCCGAAGGAGAGCTTATGCAGCTTCTTTTGGCTGATGAGGTTATTATTGATGAAGAAAAATATTTTAATGTAATTCGCAAAAAGACAGCTTCGCTACTGAGCGACTGTATGCGAATAGGAGCCCTCACCGTAAGTGCCGACACGGATGTAGTGGAGAAGTTTGCAGAACTTGGCGAATTGATTGGTATAGGTGTGCAATTGCGCGACGATATTTTTGACTATTACGAGGATGATATTGGTAAACCAACTGGCAACGACATCAGAGAGGGTAAAATAACTCTGCCTCTCTTGCATGCATTCGAAAACACCACTGAAAAAGAGCACCAACAAGCCATGTCTATTGTTCAAGACAAAGACTTCACCAATGAGAACATAGATTATCTTATCAATTTTGCTAAAGCAAATGGTGGAATAGATTATACCTATTCAGCGTTAGAGCAAACCACTGACAAAGCCAAGCAACTTGTAACTGATATGAAAATCTTGTCTGACGATATGGAAGAGTCATTTTTGGCTGTGATACAATATCTGAAAGAACGCAAATATTAAGTAGAGTAGGGGAGAGCATGTTTTGCAATTACTCTTTTTTTCTTTTTCATCAATATCACGGATCACATGCAAAACTATGTGCTTACTTCTAATTTTTTATTGTTTGATTTAATAATACTCGGGTTTTGAACCAGTCT
>CAZUHZ010000181.1:0-4467 GCA_964620895.1 uncultured Dysgonomonadaceae bacterium
TTAAGATTTTGCTGTCTGATTTATAAAACCTCTTTGCTATACTTCTCATGCAGGTCGCAAAGGAACTTCTTTTAGTTTCGGTATGCGTCTCGTATTTCCTGAAGGTTCATACAACGCGCTACTGCTCGTAAGAAGGATGTGCCCTTTTTAAGCTCCATCAAATTAATCCAGTCTGTAGTACTTCTTATAACAACAGCGCCAAAAACTACAATATGTTGTTTTTCCTGGTAGAACAGAGGTATTCAGCTTGACACATAATTTTGCTGTTGATCTAAAAAGTATTACGTAATAGTTGTGAAACATATCTCTCTCAAAGGTGTAATTGTTTTAGAGATGGACAAATAAAGCAATATTAATCACGATGAGGGGTGTAATTATTATATTGTATGGTGATAAACTCCGCTGGCGCGAGTTTCTAACTCGTGTTTGCCGCAGGCAAATACCTCTTCTGCTACGTAGCACACCGATTCTGAAATCGGCGCAAACTGCAATTCTTGTTTTGATGGTACTCTTTAGAAAACAATGAAATACGTTGCTGAATACATATAAGAAGGTGATTTGGGGGGAGTGTCGATCAGAGTAAGGGGGGGGGAGTAATATATAACTTCTGTCATTTCAAAGGACCTAAAAGTCAAAATATTCTCATCATGTTATTCCCATAAACTACTCTTTAAACATTATTTCCTCAAAACATTCAATTAAGGTTTTCATTCCAACTAATATAATACCTCGGTCCTCATTTTCCATTTCTGAAAGAGAAGCCTTCTCAAAAAACTGAAAAACTATTCCTCCAAATAAAGATTTTGATTTTAAGTTTTTTAAGTCATTAGAAATAAGCTCCATGCTTGCTTTTTGTCCCTGCTCTCCCTCATAATATTTAAGCATATAAATATTCCTTTGGTGAATTCTCTCAAATTGAGATTCAGAGATTTTTGTTTGATTTATTTGGCTGTGGTCTTTAAAATATTCCCAAATAAGAAAGATCATTTTCATGATTTCCTCTAATTCAAGTTCTTTAAAATCGTAGCTATACCCGATTAATAACGAAATAAGAAAAGGCTGTTTTACAAATATTAAATCTGATTCTTTATCTACAAACTCTTTATCTATCAGCTCAATCTTCTTTATTAATTGTCCAACTCGTAAACTTTCATTTTTATCCTCTTCTGATATTATCATGCTATCAATCTATTTTGTTTGATTTCTGTTCTATTTATATACTACCTATTACAACTCCCGTTTATCTTATTTATTTTAGATGTAATTCTTTATGTAAATTTAATTAGACACACCCAATAAATTTTTAAATCACTGCAATCTATCGTATTAATTCACCTGCTTTCTCTCCATCATAAACTCATACATCCAATCCAGAGCGCCATCTGTTTTGCCCCATGTGTGAATAGCATCAAAAATATAGGCAACAGCTTCGTTATCATCTCCTCTGCCTATATATTGAGGTGCCTCATCGGGCAACTCTTTTAAACCCAACATATAGTCCATAACATGTTTATTGAAATTATATGCTTGCAGCAATGCCTCATCACTTTTAGCTGACTTACCCATTTTTTTAAAGTGATATAGAGCATTGTTGTAATGCCACACTGCAGAATCTTCTCCATCGTATTTTTCAATAAAAGACTCATAATCCGACAAATCCTTTTTGTTCAATAATATGGTGGACAATAAATACCTCACACCCTGATTATCATTGGGGTTGAGTTCTATCATTTCTCGATACACATCAACAGCTGCATTCATTCTGTTTTTGGCATACAAACAGTCTGCAACACCTGCTTTGGCTCTCATATAGGGTCGGGTTTCTATCAATCCCCAGAAATGTCCTATATTCTCTTTCATAAATTCCTCGCCAAGTGCACGTTCCCCAGCTTCTACTGCTTGTCTGTACAAAGCCAATGCTTTGTCAACATCCGCTTCAACGCTGGCAAGATAGTTATAAGCATCTGCATTATCGGGGTCGAGCTCCAATGCTTGTTTAATCAATTTCTTCCCTTTTGCAAGAGTTTCATTCTGAGCTTGAATAACTAAATCTTGTGAGCGACCTTTATTGGTAGTTGATTCAGGCAAGTCGTCCAGACTCATTCCCTGCATTTTTTTCATGAACTCATTTACTTGGTCGATATTATCGAATCCTTGTTTATCTATTTCTTGCATCAATTTGGCTAGAGCATGTTCTGTGTCTAACCTATTGTTCTTTTTATTTTTGTTCATTTTGTTTTGTTAGTTTTAGGGTTATTGATATGGTTTCTATTATTTAATGCGCTAAAGATAGACTAATCACAAATAAAAACCCAAAATATATCAACATGATATATTTCATTTAAGAGTAAGAAAACGATACCAAGGTTATAAAATTGATAAGACAAAAAGAGCTAACCCATTATCAAAGAATAGCGACATGAATTAAATGTTGTGACCACATCTCTTCATTCCGATTTCTTGGATAATCATATCTGGAATTTTCTCTAATTTGACATGCTCAATATTAATCTGAAAATCTGCCCTTTTATAAGAATCTTTGAAATATTTAAAATCCGCTCTAATTTCCTTTAAATATCTCTTTTTCTTTGACTCATCAAGTTTTACTATTATTGGATTTGAATCCTTGTCATAAAAAGTCAATCTATCCAATATATTGTCAAATGAATCATTTAAACAAATGGAAATTAATTCACCTCTTTTATGTCGTTTATATACCTGAAGATATGAATACTTTAAACCAGATGGTGTGCCTGAAATAACTGAATCTACGGTTTCAGAAAATAGCTTATCTAAAACAATACTGGCTTTTTCTCTATATTCGTTCATTATTAAACACTCGTCCTGAATCCGTTCGATAGGCTTTTGATAATACTTCTCAATCTCATCATCCAAGTCATAGAAAGAGTAGTTCATCTTTTCAGCCAACAATCTTCCAATTGTTGTTTTGCCAACGCAACTTATACCCACTAAATATATAATCATAAAAGCCTCATTTTACTGATTAGTAATTAATATTACTTTTTGAAATACCAAAAACAATTTACATTTACTTTAAACTGGGTAAGCTTCCAGCCCTGCTTTCATTGCTCCTTCTATTGTACCATCAACAAATTGTGACCCTGGGAAAAACCACTCATCAGGATCATATTTTTCGCTACTCCATTTGAAAATGGCAAATTCCCAATCTTTCATATCTCCCGTATATTTCATTCTTACAACTGGAGCTTTTGCGCCAAATTCATGTCTTTTCAGGTATAGAAATTTACCTTTAAACTCTGCGTAATAAAATAAAACTTCCACATCTTCACCAAAGATTTTTTTATTAAAATCATCAATGATTTTACAAACCTCTTTTTTGATTTCTTCTGTTATCACTGCTTTTGCCATACTATTTATAATTTAATTCAGTTTTAAGTCTTTCAAAAACATTAAATACAATGGGACAAATCGAATAATTTTCAATAACTCCCCAAAGTCTGGAAATAAACATCTTTTTATGCAGGTGAGGATATAATCTGCAGTCCTCTGGTCTGTCATTATAAACTGTGCATTTTTTCTCTTTTAGGAAAGAACATGGAAGATTTTTGAAATACTGTTTTCCTTCATCAATTTCTATATAATCACTTTTTACTTGTTGCGGACTAAAATTCAACCCCTGTGATAATATCTTGATATCTTGTTCAGTAATACATGGTTTTAGTTTCCTGCAACAGTTTCCACAAGTTGTACAATCAATTTGGTTTGAAATTTCAAAATTTAGCCTATGTACAATTTTATCTATCTTGCCTGAGTCCTGACCTTTGAGAAATGCCCTGAATTCAAAGTTTTGGTCTTCTCGAAGTTTACCAAGCTTTTCAATTTTGTCAAGGTCAACTTCAATATTTTTGTTGGTATCCATAGTTGGTTTTAATAATGTTGCTCCTGTATTACTAAATCTGGAAGGGATAGTTGCTAATTTTAATTCTGAACAAAGATAAAAATATTCCCTTTATATAATAAATAAAACTCTTTTTTTGTTCCTAACCATCTACAATAAGAACAACGCCATCTTCACTCCATAAATCTCCCCAATACCTTTCGCAAAAAAAAAGAAGTAACCACCTCATCTAAATACATAATTCATCACTACTTTTAGTGATGAATTTCATCTATTTTTATAAAAACCCAATTACTCTATGAGGAAATTAACTTTTCTGTAAGGAAAACATGTTATGATTTGCACTAAATTACAAGAGGGTCAAATTACCATCCCCCCATACTTCCACCGCCACCTCCACCACCCACAGAGCCTCCGCCAAATGAACCACTGCTCCAATTGCCGCCACCAGAGCTTTTTGGCGAAGTTGCACTGTGTAGCATATTGCTGGTGAGCGATTGACGCAGATTGTTTGAGAAGCTTCGTGGACGCATTGCTGCTCCATAATACCAAACAGGGGCATAAGAGTCTATAGATTGCATGGATTG
>CAZUHZ010000182.1:0-4377 GCA_964620895.1 uncultured Dysgonomonadaceae bacterium
TTTGCATCGCCTATAAAACCACATGTATTTATAATTGCTATTTCGCCTTGTGGATTCTCTGGGTCATGCTCTACAGTATAACCATTAGCAAGCAATTGTCGCATCAGCATTTCCGAATCGACTAAGTTTTTAGAACAACCTAGCGTTACAACATCTATTCTGTTTTTTATCATTCGATATATCTTCTGCTTCTTGTTTTATTCTCCAAATAGCGAGTCAACAAACTCTTTGCGGCGAAACACTTGTAGGTCTTCTATGCCTTCGCCAAGTCCGATGTATTTTACAGGTATCTTAAATTGATCAGATATACCTATCACCACTCCACCTTTTGCCGTGCCATCTAGTTTAGTAATTGCTAAAGATGAAACTTCGGTAGCTGCTGTAAATTGTTTTGCTTGCTCAAAAGCATTCTGCCCAGTAGAGCCATCCAAAACAAGTAGCACTTCGTTGGGTGTGTTGGGGACAACCTTGCTCATCACATTTTTTATCTTGGTTAGCTCGTTCATCAAGTTCACCTTATTGTGAAGTCTTCCAGCAGTGTCGATAATTACAACGTCTGCATTATTTGCTTTAGCCGAACTTAGTGTGTCAAAAGCAACTGAAGCTGGATCCGACCCCATTTTTTGATGAATAACTGGCACACCAACCCGTTCGCCCCAAATAATTAACTGTTCTACAGCCGCTGCTCTAAAAGTATCGGCTGCTCCAAGATACACTGACAGTCCTTTCTGTTTAAATTGATGTGCAAGTTTACCAATTGTAGTTGTTTTGCCAACTCCATTCACACCCACCACCATTATCACATAAGGTTTCTTGCCTTCAGGTAGTGTAAAATCGTCTATATCTGTTGTGTTATTATCAGTTAGTAGCGATGCTATCTCTTCACGCAATATGGTAGTCAATTCATCGGTGTTCATATATTTGTCGCGGGCAACACGCTCTTCAATACGATCAATTATCTTTATGGTTGTTTCCACACCAACATCCGACGATATTAGAACTTCTTCCAATTCGTCCAACACGCTTTCGTCAACCTGCGACTTACCTGCAACAGCACGAGTAAGTTTTGAGAATATATTATCCTTAGTTTTCTCAAGACCTTTGTCTAAAGTCTCCTTTTTTTTCTTCGAGAAAATATTAAATAGAGCCATAACCAACAATTTTACAATAACCTATTAAAAAACTTACTAATCTCTTCATTGTATGTACTAAAAGAGATTTGTTGTATATATTCACAAAGCTACAAAATAGAACACAAAAAAAATCCCCACATAAGTATGCGGGGATGTTTTTATATATTATTAACCTAGTCTATTTTTTAAAATAGTCTTGAACAAGTTCATTCAAAATCATTTCTTCTTGAAATGAATAAGAACCTGTTTCTGATTTTACCATTTTAATCACTTTTGAGTGACTACGTCCTGATGTTGTTGTTTTATCGCGAAAACCTGCGACTGCTTTTTTTGCCATGGCTTATCTTTTTACTTTATTTCTTTATGTAATGTCATTTTCTTCAACACTGGATTGTATTTCTTCAATTCAAGTCGTTGAGTCGTATTTTTCCGATTCTTCATCGTGATATATCTCGACGTTCCTGGCATTCCACTCTCTTTATGCTCAGTACACTCTAAAATCACTTGTACTCTATCGGCTCTTGCTCTTTTTCCCATAATTAATGTACTCCTTTCAATTTAAGCATTAAGATATCCTTTGCTTGCAGCTTTTTTAAGTGCAGCATCTAAACCTACTTTATTAATGATACGAAGTCCAGCAGCTGATACTTTAAGATCTACCCAGCACTCTTCTTCGACCCAATATAATTTTCTTCTAAATAAATTAACGTTGAATTTTCGTTTCGTTTTTGTTTTTGAATGCGAAACGTTATTTCCAACCATTGCTTTTTTTCCTGTTATCTGACAAATTTTGGCCATGGCTCTATAATTGTTATAATATTGATTTCGTTTTAATTCTACTCTTTCCACGAAATTAGGGCGCAAAATTAGCCATATATTTTTTATCTACCAAATAAATTGATAAATAAAATTTATATAACTGTTTTTGAATCTTTATATTCGCTCCTAAAATTGCGTTTGTAGGAAATTATGCTGTTTTTTTGAAGTTCGATAAAAAGCACCAAGGCTATCTCTTCAAAATTAGTTTGATACTGATAGCACTTTCTTCAAATCGTTGTACAATTCATTCAAAAAGAACAATGTGCTTTTACGTAAATTCGATTTGAATTCTATATCACCTGAGTTTGAATTTATCGCACTATCAGTAATCATCTCTTCGGCAGATGATAACTTCGGAAAAAAGGTTTTCGTCTTTTGAGCATCCTGATAAGTAACGTCTCTAATAATTAAAACGCATCCAGCATTAGTAATAGATGCATCAAAGCGATAATTCATCATCTTCTTTTCGCGAACCCCATCGCTATTTTCAGGTAGCAACAGTTCTACTTTAGAACTCACCGTTATACTTTTCTCCTTTTCATTGAATCGGATACCCGACAAGAGAGGATTGCCTGCATAATTATCTTTGCCCCATTTGTAGAGCAGTGCATAACTCTGGTCTGTACTCAGCCCATCATGTGTATGTATAAATTGCTGAAATACAACTTTGCCATTCACTTCAGGAACACTTGCAAAAACTTTTTCGTCTTCAGTTTGAGCACTCCCTCCTATAATAAAGGTAAACGCCAAACCAATTATAAATAAAATTCTTTTCATTACATTTTTACTCTTATATGATTATAAAAACTTGTTCTTCGTAATGGCTTAGACTACAAACGTAGGCAAAAGATTAATGCGATACAAATATCTTTAAAAAAACCGCTCATATATTTTATTTATCAGCTAAAAACCTTTACTTTTGCAACTGCAATTTAAAACACCTTTTATTTTTTATAAAATGTCAAAAAAACAGAGAGAAGCAAGTACTGAAAGTAATTTAGAGAATATCAACGAAGCTCTAACAGGTACTGAGCAATTCATAGAAAAAAACCAAAACGCCATAATGATTGGCTTAGGTATAGTAGTAGTTGTGGTTTTAGCTGTTTTGGCTTACCACAATTTGCACAAACAACCTAGAAACGAAAAAGCGCAAGCAGCCATCTTTAAGGGTGAACGCTATTTCGAAAATCAGCAAGACTCCCTTGCCCTTTTTGGTGATGGAAACGATTACATCGGATTTGAAGAGGTAATAAACCAATTTGGTGGCACAAAAACTGCCGATTTAGCTAGGGCTTATGCGGGTATTTCGTACAGTCGATTGGGCGAAAACGAAAAAGCGCTCAACTATCTGAGCAAGTTTAAAGGGGGAGATAAGCTGATAACTCCTGCCATATTGGGCGCAGTTGGCGATGTATATATGAATATGGATATGAGCGACAAGGCAGTTAATCAGTTTATGAAAGCTGCAAAAGCTGCTGACGACAACCTTCTTTCTCCTATCTATTACAAGAAAGCAGGGTTGGCTTACTTATATGCTGAAAAGTTTGATAAAGCAATTGAAACATTTGAAAGCATTAAAAAAACATACTTGAACTCACCCGAAGGGCAAGAAGCAGATAAGTATATTGAGCAAGCCAAGTTGAGCAAGTAATTGAGTAGCTAATTTCTTATTTTATTAAAGATTCATGTCAACTCTATTAGAAAAAAGTCGCACACAACACGCACCACTGCCTTCTGGCAAAGATAAAATTGTTGGTATTGTAGTTTCAGAGTGGAACTCTCCAATAACCGAAAGTTTGCTGAAAGGTGCCACCGACACACTCATAGCTGCTGGGGTGGAGCAGGACGATATAATTGTTGAATACGTACCTGGCACGGTTGAGCTCACATTTGGTGCAAAGGTGCTTGTTGAAGAGACATTGGCTCATGCAGTGATAGTTTTAGGATGTGTCATACAAGGTGACACTCGCCACTTCGATTATGTTTGCGATAGTGTCACACAGGGCGTTACACAGCTCAACATACACTATCCAACACCCGTTATATTTGGAGTGCTCACCACAGACAACTTAGAGCAAGCCGAAGCACGTGCTGGAGGCACACATGGCAACAAGGGCGAGGATTGTGCCGTTGCAGCACTAAAGATGATTGCACTTCAAGAGAAATATATTGTATAGAATTTCCACATTGCGAAAGTAGCTCAGTTGATAGAGCATTAGCCTTCCAAGCTGAGGGTCGCGGGTTTGAGCCCCGTCTTTCGCTCTCAATAAAAAACACTGTAGAACTTGAGTCTATAGTGTTTTTTTGTTTTTAAGATAATAAACTCTCGATGGCATATATATATATATATATACGAATTAGCAGTAAAAGTGGATCACCAGTAAAACTATGTGTTTACTATCTAGTAGCTTCTGTTTCTTTCTGT
>CAZUHZ010000183.1:0-4305 GCA_964620895.1 uncultured Dysgonomonadaceae bacterium
CATCTTAGGGCGTTCGGCACGGGCTACGGTTTCTAGTTGGTCGTAGTCTATTTGCAAATAATAATAACAAATTTACAAACAAATATATATCAATAAAAAAAACAATTTAATATGAAGAAAGTTTTTGCTATGCTCTCTCTTTTGGTGCTAGTTGCATCTATGCAATTGGTGGCGCAAGAGGAAGCTCGACTATTGCGGTTTCCAGCAGTGTGGGGAAACCAACTTGTGTTTTCGTATGCCGGCGATCTATACACAACCAGTGTGAATGGCGGCACTGCCCGAAAATTAACTTCGCACAACGGCTACGAGATGTTTCCAAAATTCTCGCCCGATGGAAGTGAAATTGCATTTACTGGCCAATATGATGGCAATACAGAGGTATTTAAAATACCCGCTACTGGCGGAGTGCCACAGCGCCTCACACACACTGCTACGCTAGAGCGTGACGACATTGGCGACAGAATGGGTCCTAACAATATTGTGATGACATGGACGCCCGATGGAAAGAGTGTTGTGTATCGTTCGAGGAAACAATCGTTCAACAGCTTTCGTGGACAACTATACACGGTGGATGCAGCGGGTGGTCTCTCCACAGAGTTGCCCCTAAGCGATGGTGGATTTAGCTCTTATTCGCCCAATGGCACAAAGCTTGCATTCAACTGGGTGTTCAGAGAGTTTCGTACATGGAAATACTACCAAGGTGGTATGGCTGACGACATTAGGGTATATGACTTTGCATCGGGCAAGGTGGAAAAGGTATCAGACTCGCCTGGGCAAGATGTTTTCCCTATGTGGATAGGCAGTGAAATTTATTATGTATCGGACCGCGACAGAACAGCCAACTTGTTTGCCTATAACACCGAAACAAAAGCAACGCGCAAAGTAACCAACTTTACCGACTACGATATTAAATTTCCCTCGCACAGTGACACTCACATAGTGTTTGAAAAGGGAGGCTACATCTATCTTTTTGATGCAAAAACGCAAGAGTCGAAGAAGCTCACCATACATATTGGCAACGACCAACCATGGGCGCGCAATGAGTGGAAGAGTGTTGACAAGTCAATCAGAGAAGCATCGCTCTCGCCCAAAGGAGAGAGAGTAGTGTTTAGCGCTAGGGGTGATGTATGGTCGGTGCCTTCCTCAAAAGGAGTTACACACAACCTTACAGCCACATCGGGTGTAAACGAAAGAGGTGCAGCATGGTCACCCAACGGCAAACATATTGCTTATATATCAGACGCTACGGGCGAGTTTGAGATATATTTGGCAAATCAAGATGGCACCGGAGAGCCTGCACAGCTAACAAACGGCAATAAAACCTATATCTTCAATATTGATTGGTCGCCCGACAGCAAGAAGATTCTCTATCACAACAAGAAGCGCGAGCTTTGCTACCTAGATATCGACACTAAAAAGGTAACCGTGGTAGATAAGTCCGACAGATCAACAAGATTTAGCTACAACTGGTCGCCCGACAGCAAATGGATTACATACACCCGTCCGCAAGCGGATATGACGGTGATAAGGTTGTACAATGTGGAGACCAAACAATCGCACGAAGTGACCGAAGGATGGCACGACTCGTCCAACCCCTCGTTTAGTAGCGATGGCAAGTACTTGCTCTTTACATCGGCGCGCGATTTCAACCCAGTGTATAGTCAAACAGAGTGGAACCATGTTTATGTGGACATGAGCCGCATATATATGACAACCCTTGCCAAAGAGACTCCATCGCCATTTGCCCCCAAGAACGATGTGGTGACAATAGATGAAGATAAAAAAGAGGAGAAAGACAAGGACGAAGATACCACCGATAAAGTAGTGGATGTGAAAATAGACCTCGATGGCATCAAAGAGCGGGTAATATCGCTGCCTGTTTCGCCAAGCAACTACTATGGCGTGACGGCTATAGACAACAAAGTCTATTACCTTGCCATAAGCTCGTCGGGCAACGGAAGCTCCATGAAGGTATATGACCTGAAAGAGAAGAAAGAGACCACGCTGGGCAGCAATGTAAGCTACACGCTATCTGCCAACGGCAAGAAAATGCTTGTGCGCATGGATGGAAAGTGGGGCGTAATGGATTTACCCACAGCAGAAATTAAGATAGAGGAGCCCATCAATCTATCGCAAATGAAAGTGAATGTTGACCTCAAAGCCGAGTGGCAACAGATGTATGACGAGGCGTGGCGCCACATGCGCGATTTCTTTTACGACCCCGCCATGCACGGTGTTGACTGGGATGAGGTGTACAAGAAATACAACGTGCTTGTTCCGCACATAGCCCATCGCAGCGATTTGGCTTACATAACGGGCGAGATGATTAGCGAGCTAAACGTAGGGCACGCCTACTCTCAAAACGGCGAGAAGCCAGAGCCAGAGCGCATCGCCACAGGACTGCTGGGTGCAAAAATTAGCCGCGACAAATCGGGCTACTTCCGCATCGACGAGCTACTGAAGGGAGCCAACTGGAGCAAACAACTACACTCTCCATTGCGAGCAGTGGGGGTGGATGTGAGCGAGGGCGACTACATAATATCGGTGGACGGAGTGGCAACAACCACCACCAACGATGTCTATCAACTGCTTGTGGGCAAAGCCAATACCGAGGTGCTACTAAAGGTAAACAGCAAACCATCAGCATCGGGCAGTAGGCAAGTATTGGTAAACACCATTGCCGACGAGTCGGCGCTCTACTATCACAAATGGGTGCACGAGAATATTGCCAAAGTAAGCGACCAAACCGATGGAAAGGTGGGCTACCTACACATACCCGATATGGGCGTGGAGGGCTTGAACGAGTTTGCAAAATATTACTATCCTCAACTACGCAAAGAGGGCTTGATTATTGATGTGCGTGGCAATGGTGGCGGCAATGTGTCGCCCATGATTATTGAGCGCCTCATGCGCCAACTTACCTACATGACCATGCACACAGGCCAAACAGAGGGCGACCCCAACCCAGTGGGGATGCACGTGGGACCAAAAGTGACACTGCTAGACAAATACTCAGCCTCTGATGGCGACCTGTTTCCATACCGCTTTCAGGTCAATAAAATTGGCAAAACAGTAGGCACACGTTCGTGGGGCGGTGTGGTTGGATATAGTGGCGCAATATCGCTGATAGACGGCGGTTCGATTGTTACACCATCGTACGCACCTTACGACAAGGATGGCAAGGAATTCATCATCGAAGGACGTGGCGTTGTGCCCGATATCATTATCGAAAACGACCCCGCACAGCAGTACAAAGGAATTGATGCTCAACTAAACAAAGCCATCGAGATAGTACTGGATGAGCTAAAAGCAAATCCTGTAAAACTGCCTCCCATTCCTGCATATCCAGTAAAAACGGGCGAGGGTAAGTAAATAGAGCTTGCCATTGGGCGAATAAGCTGTTTTTTGCATCAGCTTTCGCCAGCAAATACAAGGGGGTTGTCTTAACAGGCAGCCCCTTTTTTTACCAAGTCTCCCATTAGAATTATCAAGAAGAGAACTCAATATTTGATGACTTTTCTTGTTGCTCTTTCCTATACTCATTTGGTGTTTGCTGATTTTTCTTAGCAAACTCTCTGTAAAAATATGACTTGTTGTTAAACCCTGATAAATACATTATTTCCAAAACAGTTTTTTGGGTTGTTGTCAATAAATGCTCTGCATGTTTCAAACGAATTGAACGTATATACTCGGTAGGAGTAAGTGATACAATCTCTTTTATCTTCCTGTAAAGCTGCATCCTACTCACCATCATTTCACTTGAAATGAAGTCCAGCGAAAGGTCTTCATTGTCAATATTATTGTAAATCAGACTAGTTACTTCCAATATAAAATCTTTATCTTCTTTGTAAACCTCCTTTCCTTCAAATATTTCCATTGAAGAGTAAATAGAGGTTGAAAAATCTTTCAATGTTTCTTTTCTATTTAATAGATTTTCAATCAAAACCTCTAAGTGTCTTATGTTGAATGGCTTTTTAAGATAGGCGTCTGCCCCAATCTCAAGTCCTTCTATCTGGCTCTCTTCATCACCTTTTGAGGAAATTAAAACTACAGGAATATGGCGAGTTCTTTTATCGCATTTAATTTTTTCGAGCAGTTCAAATCCATTCAATAATGGCATCATTATGTCACTTAATACTAAAACAGGCAAATTTGAGTTCATAAACTCAATTGCTTCTTTGCCGTTACTTGCCTCTTGTATTTCGTATTTTGATTCTAATATTTCTTTCATCATCATCCTTATATCAGGATCATCTTCAACTATTAATATCAGATCTTTTTTGATTTGATTATCGTTATACGGAA
>CAZUHZ010000184.1:0-4303 GCA_964620895.1 uncultured Dysgonomonadaceae bacterium
CTTAATGAAATCTCTTCTGTTTGTCATAATGATAATTATTTATTTTTGCACTAATGTTACTTGAACTATTTCCCAGCATCTGCAATCATCTGTTGAATATCCTCCATTGTGAACTTTCCCATAAACTGCATCACTGCACTCTCTTTCGTTTTGCCTTGCACAATTAGAATTAACTCAGAAATATACTCTTCATTGGCTTGAATATAGAAGTTAATGTTTTCATCCTTCTCGGTTTTCAGGCTCATCAAATTGTCATAACCAGCTACTTCCATCAGTTGTGTAGCATCCTTTACGAGTTTGCTTGTTCCTTCTCTTTTTGGCGAAGCAAATATATTTATACTCGACAGCTTGTCTAAAAACTCTGCCACATTGATGCCTCCATAAGAGATATCAGAGTTTTTTGGAAATAATGACAGCATGTTTTTAGAAAGCGTAACGGTTGTTATTCCTTCTTTGTCGGCATACTCTTTAAGTGTCATGTTTTTTTGACCAAACATAAAAACCAGATTAACAAGAAGAATAGAGATTATGAATAATCTTTTCATTTCGGATTTCAATTTAAAACACAAGTTATTTTCGCAGCAAAACATTTAAAAAAAGGACTATAAAAGCAACACTTATTCACAATAAAAACGAGGCCCTACTTTTTGTTTTTCTTTCGCAAATCCTCTCTCTTCTTCAATATAAAGTAGAGCAGAGCAGCCAATAACAAATTCACCCCTATTACTAAAAAATAGGAAGTCTTATTTTCGGGCGTATAATATTTTATTCCTGCATATATTGCTATTACAATAGTGTATATAGCAATAGCACTAGGTATAACAATATGTCTTTTATTTTTTAACTTCATATTTATTGGTTAAGCTTGTCTGCGAAATCAATAATCTTTGATTTCGCTATAAGGGGTTGCAACTCTTCAGCTCTAAGCACAGCTTTAGCAACTAGTTTTTCAAAAAAATTCATTTTCGGATACAAAAGCTCACCATCAAAGTAATCGACAACAATAGCTTTGTCAATCAGCTCTTTTGGATAAGCATTATTCAATTGCTCCAACGCCTTTTCGCCATCGAAGTAACTAGTTACAAACAAACCCAAACGTCTAGTTCGAAGCAACTCTAGATTGTTTTTCACGAAATTGAGAATCAACTTACTATTTTTACCATAGTGAATTGAACCACCAATCACAATAGTATCATAAAATGTCATGTCGGGCATCGAGTTGGCTCGCTCATCCAAAGAGCACAAGTCAACATTTCCATTCAAAAGCTTTAGTAGCTTTTTTGCATATTCGCCCGTTGTTCCGTGTCGCGATGCATACACTATTATAGTATTGTTTATATTCATAGTGAAATAGCAAAAAAGGTGTTCAGTGCAATAGGCAATTATAGTCTTACTATACTGAACACCTTAGGTTTTTATGTTTATTCTAGCTCTTTTAGAATTGAAAGCATGTAATCGTACGATTTTTCAACTGCAGCAATCTCTACATACTCCTCTGGCGAATGCGCTCCACGAATAGTAGGACCAAACGAAGCAATATCTAAATCTTTGTTTACATTCGACTGTATAATGCCACACTCCAAACCTGCATGAATTACATTTACATGAGGTCTTTCGTTGTATTTCTCTAAATAAATTCTTTCCATTGTTTTTACCAATGGTGAGTGAGCGTTAGGTTGCCATCCTGGATATTCATTCTCTATTTTCACATTAGCACCAGCCAGCTTAAATATACTCTCTACCTGAGAGCAAACCCACTCTTTGCGACTTTCAGACGAACTACGTACTAATAAGTTAACTTCTGTTTTTCCAGGAGAAGATTGCACCATTGCTAGATTCAAAGAGCTCTCAACTGTGTCAGGAAAATCTGTTAACATACTCATAACACCATTGGGGCATCCCTCAACTGCATTGATTAGATCGTCTTGCACCTCTACAGGGATAAGCGACTTGGGTAGGTCTGTTTTTTCAGCTTTAAATCTAATAGATTCTTCAATACCAGAAAACTCTTCTCTGAAAAGCTTCTCGTACTCTATTACTAAATCTAGCAAGTCATCTACCAACTCTTTAGGAACGGTCACTAGTGCAAATGATTCACGAGGGATGGCATTACGCAACGATCCCCCATTGATAGTTGCCAAACGCACTTCGTAATTGCTTACTGCATCTTTCAAAAAACGATTCATCAATTTGTTTGCATTGGCACGTCCTTCATGAATTTCCGCCCCTGAGTGCCCTCCATTTAAACCTGTAAGGCTCACTTTTACAGCCACATCCCCTGAATCAATTTGTGTATCTTCTTTATATCCAAACGTTATGTTCATATCAGCACCACCAGCACACCCAATACAAATCTCGCCATCCTCTTCAGTATCAAGGTTAAGCATATATGCTCCTTTCACAAAACCTTTTCGAAGTCCAAAAGCGCCATCCATTCCCTCTTCCTCATCAATGGTAAAAAGACATTCAACTTCTGGATGCTCCAATGACTTATCTTCAAGAAAAGCCAACATCATTGCCACACCAATACCATTATCAGCTCCCAATGTAGTAGAACGAGCTTTCACAATATCGCCTTCGATAAATGCATCGATAGGGTCTTTAGAAAAATCATGATCAACATCAGCATTCTTTTGAGGAACCATATCCAAGTGTGCTTGCAAAACAACTGTTGGTTTGCTTTCGAAACCCTTAGAGGCAGGTTTTACAATAACTACATTGCCCACCTTGTCTTGTTTCACGTCAAGATCGAGGTCGTTCCCAATTTTTTTTACATATTCAGAAACCTCTTCCATTTGTCCGGTTGGACGTGGAATACGAGTGAGAGCGTAGAAGTGCTTCCAAACACTTTTTGGAGTTAAGTCTAAAATAGATGATTTTGACATAATAATTTAGTTTTTATGTGATTTTTCTAGTTGTTAGTTTCAAATTTTGTGATTTCAACCGTTTCGGGCGAATCTCTCTTAACATTTTGTATTGCAAATATACTGAAAATTCCGATTAAAATGAGCCAAACCGACTGAATCGTGAAAACTGCCCCTGCAAATGCACTCCCTTCTTCCCAACTAACACCGTAAACCAACAGTGACGTTATCACCATAAAATGCCAAGCGCCAATTCCACCTTGTGTAGGTGCAGCAACACCCAAAGTGCTCATTGCAAACACAATCAGTCCAGCTACGGGCCCAAGATGCTCGGTAAAGTCAAAGGCATAAAAACAGAGATAAAAATATAGATAGTAACCAAACCAGGTTAAAAACGTGTACAATATAAACAACCCCTTTTTATCCATCTTCCATACTGTTAAGATATCTCGCTTCATTCGGTCATAAAACAACCTCATTTTCTTGATAAGTATAAAACTAGGTAGGAATCTAAACAACACATACATTATCATGAAAAACGTGATAATGATGGCATAAAACCAAAAGGAGCTAAATGTTGAAACAATGCTTGCACCAACAGTTGGATTGGTTTGAAGGTAGGCTAAAAAGAAGTCAAAATCCAGCAATAAACAGAGCAGCATAATAAAAGCCATTGCCACCACATCAAAAAAACGATCTACTATGAGTGTCCCAAAGGTGGTAGAGAACGGCACCTTATCGTATTTAGTGACAACACCACAACGCCACACTTCACCAGCGCGAGGCAACAAAAAGTTGACCGCATAGTTGCCCATCACTGCATACATCAAGCTTATGCGTTTGGGGTAATATCCCACAGATTGTATGGTAAGTTCCCATCGCAATGCCCTAAAGATATTGCCTGCTAACCCAAACAACAGCGAATAAGCAATAATAGCGAAGTTGGCAGACTTTGTCAATCTCCACAATTCGGCTAAGTCGGTATCTTTGTAAAGTAGCCACAACACCACAATTCCAAGTATAAGAGGGAAAAGAGTTTTGGCAACTTTCTTCAATCCTTTTAATTTTATAAAACCCATCTATTTTATATTGTTGACGCTACAAAACTACAAAATTTTAATGGTTCTCGTCTTATCTATTACCTCAAAAATAGAGTAGATTTACCTTCGTGCTAATTTGCAATTGGTACGTTACACAGCAAAATCAATATCAACTGTCACTTATCAATAAAAAAATCTCGTCACTTCAAACATGATTCAAAACACCTCATTAACAATTGACAATCAACAACTAAATTAGTTTCTATCCTTTTAGCACAACATAAAAGGAGCAAATAAAATAAACTTTTAAGTATGATGCATGTTTATATTGTAATAAACAAATTTCGATTATTATAAAAAACATTGCTATATGAAATTCAAAACATTTTTATTTGCAGC
>CAZUHZ010000185.1:0-2724 GCA_964620895.1 uncultured Dysgonomonadaceae bacterium
ATAGCACAAGGATTGGGCACTTCTATGTTGCAAATAGGAAATATTGTGAAGAATCCACTCATTCTTGTTCCTCCCACTTTGGCAGGAATGTTTACAGCACCTATTGCTGTGGGTATATTCAGGATGACTAACAATGAGGCTGGGGCAGGGATGGGCACAAGTGGCTTGGTTGGACAGTTTATGGCATTTGAAACAATGGGTTTCTCCATGAATGTGCTATTTATGGTGCTTGTTTTTCACATTTTGGCTCCTGCATTGATAAGCTTGATGTGCTTTTACTTTATGCAGCAAAAAGGATGGATTAAAAAAGGCGACCTGTTGCTTAGTTATGAATAGTGAGGGTTGTATTTCAGAAAAAACAATGATTGTGTCTGCTCTTAAAAACTCTCAACCGCTGATTAATAGTGTTTTTTTCCCTTTGTCACTAAAGGGAAAAGAGTAATAATCAGCACTCTGCCAAAGTCCCCTTTAGGGGATTTAGGGGCGAAAATAAATGAGATTGACTTTTCAGAGTAAACTCATCTAATTGAGATACCCATTATGATTTTATTATCTTACAGTTCGCTCCAAAAGGAGCTCTGGGGCTGGTTGGGGTATTAATTTACTACAGACAGCTAGGCTCCTATGGGAGCTAAATGCTGTGATAAGTTGATTTTCTTCATTCATAATAAAAAGTTGCATCAATTTGATTAAACAACACTAAAAAACTAGTGAGGCATGTTTCAAATATTGCAGTAACTAGCACTCCGTAGGAGTCGAACTGTCTGTAGCAATCGTTAACCCTCAGCAACTTAAGCGCCGTGCGAACTGTGAGTTGTTTGCAATGACATAGCTTTATCAAATTAGACGATGAAATGTAAAAGCAAACACATACTTTTACTGCTTATTTGTATTCTCCTTGTAAATTGACCTGTTTCTTCACAAAAAACTAGTAACTTTGAGCTATAGAATAACAAAATAGAACTCATCTTTAATCATTCGGTTTTTTATCGATCAATGATTATCACAATAAAACGAACTAATCACAAAAAACAATATTTAATGAAATCAGATATCCAAATTGCAAAAGAGGCTGACTTGAAAAAAGTGAAAAGCGTTGGCGAGAGTGTTGGTATCGACCGTGAGGAGATACAGAATTATGGTCGTTATATGGCTAAAGTTCCAATTCGCTTAATGAATAAAGAGCAAATAGATAAAAGCAATCTTATACTGGTTACAGCTATTACCCCCACCAAAGCAGGAGTAGGTAAGACCACAGTATCTATTGGTTTGGCATTGGGATTGAATAAAATAGGCAAGAAAGCTATTGTTGCGCTACGCGAGCCATCGTTAGGACCTGTGTTTGGTATGAAGGGTGGGGCAGCAGGCGGGGGTTACTCGCAGGTACTACCTATGGAGAATATCAACTTGCACTTTACAGGCGATTTTCATGCCATTACGTCTGCTCACAACACCATATCGGCACTGCTCGACAACTATATGATGCGCAACCAAGGGTGTGAGAAACGGATTAAAACAGTATTGTGGAAGCGTGTTTTGGATGTGAGCGACCGTAGCTTGCGCTATATCACCACTGGTTTAGGCCCAGGCAATGGAGTTCCACTTGAAGCTGGTTTTGATATTACTGCAGCATCTGAACTGATGGCTATACTTTGTTTGGCTGAGGATGAGGCTGATTTGCGTCGTAGAATAGAGAATATCTTACTTGGATATACACACGAAGATGAGCCTTTTACTGTAAAAGACTTGGGGGTTGCAGGAGCTATCACCGTATTGATGAAAGATGCAATCAATCCTAACTTGGTTCAAACTACAGAAAACACACCAGCATTTGTACATGGCGGACCTTTCGCTAATATTGCGCATGGATGCAACTCTGTGTTGGCTACTAAAATGAGTATGAGTTATGCCGATTATGTAATTACTGAAGCTGGATTTGGTGCCGATTTGGGTGCTGAGAAGTTTTTTAATATAAAATGCAGAAAGAGTGGTTTGTCGCCAAAGCTTACAGTGATTGTTGCTACAGCACAGGGTTTGAAGATGCACGGAGGAGTGCTTGAAACTGAAATAAAGGAAGAGAACAAAGAAGGATTGACAAAAGGTTTGAACAACCTGAAGAGACACCTTGACAACTTAGCTTCGTTTGGTCAGACAGTATTGGTGGCATTCAATAAGTATGCTACAGATACCGATGAGGAGATAGCTATTGTAAGAGATTTTTGTGAAGCAAACAATGTGTACTTCGGAGTAAACGAAGCTTTTGCAAAGGGCGGTGAGGGTGCTATAGATTTGGCTAATGCAGTAGTTGAAGCTATTGAGAAGAAACCATCAAAGCCTCTTCAGTTTACTTATAATGATGAGGATGCTATAGAACGAAAAATTGAGAAGGTTGCCATGAATATATATGGAGCTCGCGATGTGGTGTTTAATGAGAAAGCATTGAAGAAATTAAAGAAATTAAAAGGAACATCGTTGGAAAAACTCCCTATTTGTATTGCCAAAACTCAGTACTCATTTTCTGCAGATCCAAAAGCTTATGGAGTAGCCAAGGACTTCCGTTTCAAAATTAATGATATTGTCATTAATCAAGGTGCAGAGTTTATTGTGGCTATTGCAGGCGAAATGATGCGAATGCCAGGGTTGCCAGCTAGTCCACAGGCATTGAGGATTGATGTGAAAGATGGGGAGGTTTATGGGTTGAGTTAATTGATAGTTGACAGTTGA
>CAZUHZ010000185.1:2824-4295 GCA_964620895.1 uncultured Dysgonomonadaceae bacterium
TCCACAACCTTATTACTCACCCTGCTATTGCTGTTATCTGCGAAATTATCCTCTCAGGAAACTGCCGTTGCAAACAACAATGAAGCCATATTCAACCAATACGTTGAGCATATCGCACCCTATCGGGAAGCTCCACTAGAAACAATATTGGAGCAAACTGCTCGCTTTTTTATAGGCACACCTTATGTGGCGCACACCTTAGATGAAGCTGAGGAGGAGCAATTGGTAGTAAATTTGGTGGGGTTGGATTGTGTGACTTATGTGGAAAATGTATTGGCACTCTCTTTTGCTGCAAGTAGCAATAATCTCTCTTTTGATAATTACAAAGAGTATTTAAAGAAAATAAGGTATCGCAATGGCGAGGTGACAGACTATGCATCGCGCATACACTACACATCCGACTGGGTGTTTAACAATGAGCAAAATGGTTTGCTTGAGAATATTAGCCAACAGCTATCGAGTGCAACAAAAGAGACAAAAGAGATTAATTTTATGTCCACTCATCGTAGTGCTTATAAGCAATTGGCGCAAGATGATGCAATGCTTTGCAAAATTGAACAGATAGAAAAAGATATCAATTCACGTGGAGGGTTTTACTACCTACCAAAGCATGATATTGCTGCCAAAGCAAAAGATATTCCGCACATGGCTATGATTGGCTTTGCAACAGCTATTGATGGGCTAGATACCACTCATGTGGGATTTGCTTACAAAAAAGATGGAGAGCTCACCTTTATTCATGCTTCAAGTGGGAAGATGGAAGTGGTGATAGATGCACAAACATTGAGTAGCTATTGTGAGTCGCAAAAAAACTGTAAAGGAATTGTTGTAGCGAAAATTAAGTGAGGTGTTTGTTTAATAACAATAAGAGTTTCACCTTATTTCTAGTTCCTGTTCACTGTTCACTATTCACTGTTCACCAACTAATAGCTCAATCAATAATATCATCATGATCCGTCACCTCATCTACTATCTCATCCTCAATTTCATGTTGTTGCATAAATCTATCTGTTTTCAGGTATGTATTCACTAGCCATATAGCTGTGGTACAGATAGCCAGCTCCCAAAACATGCCTAATCCACCTAGCACGCCTAGCCCGGCACTACACCACACGGTAGCTGCTGTGGTGAGTCCTCTAATACTTCCTTTGTGGTGCAAAATAACCCCAGCACCCAAAAAACCAATACCTGTAATAATCTGACTGATTATACGAGAAGGGTCTGTTCCATCAAGAGGTTGAAGTTTTACGCTTACCAATACATACATGCAAGCACCCATTGCAACCAATGTGTTGGTGCGTATTCCAGCACTTTTATTGCTACGCTGTCTCTCCAATCCAATAAGGGCTCCTGCCAGCAAAGCTGCAAATAAACGAAGTGCAAAAATATTTATACTCATAGTTTGTCTGTTTTAGGTTACTAATATAGTCTATTAATGATTAATTGTCAAACTTGTGCAGAAAAAAAAGAG
>CAZUHZ010000186.1:0-4238 GCA_964620895.1 uncultured Dysgonomonadaceae bacterium
GTTTATATTCCACAAGAGGCTTTACCAGGGCTAAATGAGGCGTATAAAGAAACGGATTGGTATAAAGCGACATTGAATTAACGGTTGTTCGTTAAAAACCCGACTTTTCATCGCTATCTTCTTCTATAGAAACTAAAATTGCTACTCCCCAAAAAAGGTGCTACAAAGTGCAGCACCTTTTATAATTGTCTTTTAAAAACAGTAGCGGAATATTTTTGAGAGATAAATATTTAAACAAAAGCGCTTAATATCTCCTCAACAGCCAAACTCAACCCATCAATATTTCTACCACCAGCCGTTGCAAAGTGAGGTTGCCCTCCTCCACCACCTTGAATGTGTTTGGCAGCTTGGCGAATGATGTTGCCTGCATGCAAGCCTTTTTTCACCAATCCATCGCCAATCATCACCGTAAGGTTGGGTTTGTCATTAGCAACTGTGCCTGCTACAAAGAAGAGGTTATCATCAAACTCTCCCTTCAATTGAAAAGCAATATTTTTAATAATATCAGCTGAAACATCAGTGAGTACTGCACTAAATACATTCACACCATCTTTCATCTCCTTGGATGAGATAAGCGATTGTTTTATTGTTTTGGTTTTTTCTAGCTCAAACTCGTGAACTATCTTTTTCATCTCTTCGTTTTCTGCTAACAAACGCTTTAATGCACCCTCTAAGTCGGGTGTGTTGTTGAGCATACCTCTTAAGTGTGTGAGCATATCCTCTTTTTCATACACATACTCATCGCTTGCTGTCCCTGTAATAGCTTCGATACGACGAATACCTGCTGCAATGGCACTTTCGCTAACAATGCGAAAAAGACCTATACGACCTGTGGATGAAATGTGTGTGCCTCCACATAGCTCAATAGATGTACCAAAACGAATGGTGCGCACCTCCTCATCATACTTCTCGCCAAAAAGGGCTACAGCACCCATCTCTTTAGCCTCTTGAATGGGTACACTGCGATTCTCTTCGATAGCAATACTTTTACGAATATTACTGTTGACCAATTGCTCTACTTTACGAATTTCTTCATCAGTCATTTTCTGAAAATGCGAGAAGTCGAAGCGCAGTAGTTGATCTGATACGTACGACCCTTTTTGCTCTATATGAGCACCCAACACTTCGCGCAGTGCCTCATGCATCAAGTGTGTAGCAGTGTGATTGCTCTCAATAGCTAAGCGACGCTCAGCATCGATTTGCAACGTAAAGGTTGAACCTATATCAGCAGGCAATCTCTTAACTAAATGAACAGCTAGATTATTCTCTCTTTTTGTGTCAAATATTTCTATCTTCTCGCCTGTATCGGCGCAGGTCATCCACCCACTATCGCCTACCTGTCCACCTTGTTCTGCATAGAAGGGCGTTTGAGAAAACACAAGTTGATAGAACTCTTGTTTTTTCTGTTTTACTTTGCGATAACGAAGAATTTCTGCTTCGGTCTCTTGAAAATCGTATCCTATAAAAATAGGTTCACCATCGTGTACTTTTGCCCAGTCGCCAGTTTCAACAACCGCAGCATTGCGTGCTCTGTCTTTTTGCTTTTTCATTTCGGCTTCAAACCCTTCATGGTCAACTGTCATACCATTTTCTCTCAAAATAAGCTCAGTGAGGTCGAGTGGAAAACCATACGTATCTGTAAGCTTAAAGGCTGTAGCACCTTCAAGTGTAAGATTATTGTCTTTTTTATGCTCTTCCATTTGCCTGTCTAGCAAACGAATACCTGTTTCGAGTGTCCGTAGGAATGACTCTTCTTCCTCTTTAATTACTCGTTCAATCAAAGTTTTTTGAGCAATCAACTCAGGATAGGCATCGCCCATTACCTCTATCAATACTGGAAGTAGCTTGTACATAAATCCTTCGTGCATATTCAAAAAAGTGTAGCCATAGCGAACCGCACGACGCAAGATGCGGCGAATTACGTAGCCCGCTTTTGCGTTTGAGGGTAGTTGTCCATCGGTAATAGAGAAAGCAATGGTGCGAACATGGTCGGCAATTACACGCATAGCAATGTCTTTCTTCTCATCCTCGCCATAAGTAGCGTTGCTAATCTCTCCAATCTTTTTGATGATGGGTTGGAAAACATCGGTATCATAGTTCGACAGCTTGCCTTGAATAGCCATACACAACCGCTCAAAACCCATACCTGTATCTATTACCTTTGCAGGAAGATCTACCAAAGAACCATCTGCCATACGGTTGTATTGCATAAATACAAGATTCCAAATCTCTATTACTTGTGGGTGGTCTTTATTTACTAGTTCTCGTGCACTCACTTTTTCGCGGTCTTCATCAGAGCGCAAGTCTATATGTATTTCGGAACAGGGACCACAAGGACCAGTATCGCCCATTTCCCAAAAGTTGTCGTCTTTATTTCCATTAATGATGCGGTCTTTGGGCAGAAGTTCTTCCCAATAGGCAGCTGCTTCGTTGTCACGCTCTAGATTATCAGTTTTATCACCCTCAAACACCGAAACGTACATTCTATCTTTATCTAGCTTGATAACTTCTGTGAGGTACTCCCAAGCCCATGCAATGGCTTCTTTTTTGAAATAGTCGCCAAAAGACCAGTTACCCAACATCTCAAACATAGTGTGGTGATAGGTGTCATGACCCACCTCTTCCAAATCGTTGTGTTTGCCACTTACACGCAAACATTTTTGTGAGTCGGCTATACGTGGATATCTGATAGGGGCATTGCCCAAAATTACATCTTTAAATTGATTCATACCTGCATTGGTAAACATCAAAGTAGGGTCATCTTTGATTACCATAGGTGCAGAAGGTACTATTTTGTGATTTTTTGAAATAAAAAAATCTATAAACGATTGGCGTATCTCTTTTGAAGTCATCATACAATTAATATAAAAATGATTGAAAGTTGTAAGAATACATTCTTTTTTTGAATTACAAAGATATATATCTAAGCAACAGTTTGCAAAGTTACTTCAAAAAGTTTATTTTTGTTGAGTCTAGCGCTACAATTATCATTCATAATTTATTACAACCAGCACATTATGGGAAAACGTAAAAGACCTATCGACTTCGATGACAAACGGCTCTACTATTCCATACAAGAAGTAGCAGACCATTTTGCTGTAAATATATCACTGTTGCGATTTTGGGAAAAGGAGTTCCCAAACATCAAGCCCAAAAAGACACAAGGGGGCACTCGCCAATATACCAAAGATGATGTAATGGAGATAGCTATTGTGTATAGATTGGTGAGAAATAAGGGGCTAACGCTTGAAGGGGCACGACAAGCCTTAAAAACGAACAAGACTGCAGAAGATATCCGTATAGAGACTTTAAGCAGGTTGAATAATTTAAGAAAAGAACTCATAGAACTAGAAAAGGAATTTGACAATTTACATCAGCAACAAAAATATAGCAATACCACATCCAAAGAATAAACAATGAAGAAAACACTTTTATTATTAATAAGCACATTTGCATTGATTGCTTGCACTTATTCTAAATCGCCAAACAATCAACAAGTTATTAATCCAGACATAGATATATTAGATACAAACATTAAAATGGGGGCTGAGATTACTGCGGGATACCTTCCCTTGTTGGAAGGAAAAGGAGTGGCAGTATTGACCAATCAAACAGGAATGGTGGGTAACGAACATCTTGTTGACCTATTGAAACGCTATGAAGTTAAAGTGGTTGGTATATTATCGCCTGAGCATGGTTTTAGGGGAACTGCAGATGCAGGTGAGCATGTAGCTAGTTCGGTAGATGAGAAGACTGGGATACCTATTTGGTCGCTATACGATGGCATGGGCGGCAAGCCTTCCGCAGAGACTATGGACAAGTTTGATGTGTTAGTTTTTGATTTGCAAGACGTTGGATTGCGTTTCTACACTTACTATGCTAGCATGGCACGCATGATGGATGCTTGTGCAGAGCACAACAAAGAGATGATTGTGTTGGACAGACCCAACCCAAATGGTTTTTATGTAGATGGGCCTATATTGGATATGAAACATAAATCGGGTGTTGGCTGGTTGCCCATTCCTGTAGTACACGGCATGACCCTTGGCGAGTTGGCTTTGATGATTAATGGTGAAAAGTGGCTGCCTAACGAGCGCATTTGTGAGTTAACCGTAATCCCTTGTGAAAACTTTACTAGCGATATGAAATATGAGTTGCCCATTGCACCATCACCCAACTTACCCAACATACACTCAATATACCTGTATCCTTCTACTTGCCTTTTCGAAGGCACAGTG
>CAZUHZ010000187.1:0-4237 GCA_964620895.1 uncultured Dysgonomonadaceae bacterium
CCATTATCTTCTATATACATAAATCTCTTGATACTCTTTTTCGGAGTTTTCTCAAACTCCTCTTTCCTGAGTTCAATGTAGCCAATTTGTTCGTATGTAGCCAATTTTTCGTTTATTAGCAATCGATTGTTATTCATTATGCTTTCGAGTTGCTCAAACGATACATTTGTCTCCTCCATTTCGTGAATGTCGGGATAGACAAGAGCCACTAACCTGTTTTGTCTTTTAATAATAAGGCTCTCTGCTACATACGGCATATTGTTGAGACGTGTTTCTATCTCCTCAGGAAATATGTTTTGCCCGTTAGCACCTAAAAGCATTGTTTTGATGCGCCCTTTTATATAAAGTCTGTTTTCACGATCTAAAATTCCCAAGTCGCCAGTACGCAGCCAACCATCTTCGGTAAAAGCTGCATCAGTGGCTGCAGGGTTTTTATAATACCCCTTCATCACGTTTTCGCCTCTTACCTGAATTTCTCCAGGCACTCTTGCTGGTTCGTGAGAGTCAATTCTTGCTTCCATTATTCCCTCTAGCACCTTGCCGCACGAGGTGGGCACAAAATCTCGATGACTATCATAAGAGATGAGTGGTGCACACTCAGTCATACCATAACCTATAGTGAACGGAAATCCCACTTTATGAAAAAAGCTTTCAGCTTCTTTGCTCATGGCTGCACCTCCAACAATTACCTCTTTGAACTCTCCACCAAACGAAGCAATCAATGTTTTTCTAACTTTGTTGTACACTACATTTCTAAGAAATGGTACTTTAAGCATTGATTGTGTTGCAGGTTTAGAAATAATAGGGAGTATTTTTTTCTGATATATCTTTTCTAGTATAAGCGGTACAGTGATGATTAGTTTTGGCTTCACTTGCTTGAAGGCATCTAAAAGAATGCTGGGGCTCATATTTTTGCCCAATAGATGAATGTGTACTCCAGCAGATAGTGCATACAAGAAATCGAAGGCACACCCATAAGCATGAGCCATGGGGAGGAATGCAACAATGCTCTCTCCCTTCAATAGTAAATCGAGTTTTTCGGCAAACAGCACATTGCCTGCATAATTGTTGGCTGTAAGCATCACCCCTTTGCTAAATCCAGTAGTGCCCGATGTGTAGTTGAGACAAATAACTGTATCGTTGTGTATGCGTGAATATTGAATGTCGGATGGTTGGAAACCATTGGGGTGTTTTTTTGCAAACTTCTTGTCGAGGGTAGTTTTAAAACTATCAGTTTCGCCGCTCTCTCTATTCACTATTTTCCAATTAGGAATGGTGATAATTGGCTGTGCAAATCTATCTGTGTCTATTTTGTCTAACGTGTTCTCGTCAATGAATATTATTTTAGCATCAGAGTGCAAAATAATATTCTTCATGCTATCTGGATGGAACTCGTGTAACACAGGAACTATAACAGCACCATAAGTAATAGTAGCCATAAAAATACTTGCCCAGGCTGTGTGGTTTCGTCCAATAAGAGCAACTTTATCCTTTTTATTGATGCCCATCTCTTCAAAAAGTATGTGCAGGCGAGCTATGTTTTTGGCAAATTCGCCATAAGTTGTTGTAGTTGTCTCGCTTAAGTCTGTAAAAGCAGGAAGGTCCCAGTTTTCTTGAAAACTCTTCTCATACAGTTTTATAAAGTTAGTTTCAATCATATCTTTGTTTTATGCTTGGTTTCTCCTATTTTGTGTAAAAATAGTATATAAAATTTTAATCGCAATGCTGTAAAGCCATCAGGTTGCATATTTATTGTAAATTTGCTTTTATTTGGTATCATTTATTTCTTTGATACTTTAATTTCTCTTCGATAGTCACACTATGATAGATACTTCAATATACGAAAATAAAACTGCTGTTTACTACACTTTGGGGTGTAAGTTGAATTTTGCCGAAACTTCTACAATTGGCAGACAGCTTACCGAAGCTGGAATTGTAAAAGCGCAAAAAGGACAACAGGCTGATATTTGTGTCATCAATACTTGTTCGGTCACGGATCTTGCAGATAAGAAATCTCGACAAGCCATCCGTAAAATGATTAAACAACATTCAAGTGCTATTGTTTTAGTAACTGGGTGTTATGCTCAGCTAAATCCTACAGAAATTGCGGATATAGAAGGGGTGGATTTGGTGTTGGGCTCCGATCAGAAGATGGATGTATTGAGCTATATCAATCAATTTGATAAAGGTAAGAATGGTATTGAGGGTAATGAAAAGGGCGAAGTGTTTATTACAAAAACAAATCATATAAAAAGGTTCACACCTTCGTGCTCGTCTGACGACCGAACGCGTCATTTTTTGAAAGTTCAAGATGGGTGCGACTACTATTGTACCTACTGCACCATTCCTTTTGCGCGTGGACGTAGCCGAAATGGCTCTATCAGCAGTTTAGTGGCACAAGCCAAAGAGGTAGCATCGAATGGAGGCAAAGAGATTGTGCTAACTGGCGTAAATATTGGCGACTTTGGCAAATCAACCAATGAGGCTTTTTTCGACCTAGTGAAAGCATTGGATGATGTGGAAGGGATTGAAAGATTTAGGATATCGTCGATTGAGCCAAACTTATTGACCGATGAAATAATTGAGTTCGTAGCCGCTTCTAAACGATTTATGCCTCACTTCCATATCCCTTTACAATCGGGTAGCGATGAGGTACTAAAAATGATGAAAAGAAAGTATGATACAGCATTGTTTGCTCACAAAGTAGAGAAAATAAAAGAGGTGCTGCCACATGCTTTTATTGGTGTAGATGTGATTGTGGGTGTTCGTGGTGAGACAGACAAGCACTTTGAAGATGCTAGAAGCTTTATTGAGTCATTGCCCATGTCGCAATTGCATGTATTCACCTATTCGGAACGTGCAGGTACAAAAGCATTAGAAATGGACAATCCCGTTGACCCACAAGTGAAGCACCAACGCAGTAAAGCCTTGCTAGATATATCGCAACAAAAGCTAACAATGTTTTACAATGAAAACAGAGACACTGCGCAGAAGGTTTTGTTTGAAAGTGCCAGGCATGAACATACAATGGTTGGATTTACCGAAAACTATGTAAAAGTGGCTACTCCATACAACGAATCGTTTGTAAACGAAATTGTGGATGTTGCAATTGGAGAGCTCGACCCCGAAACTATGACAATGAAAGCGCAATTAACTGCTACAAGAAATGAATAAAAAACCATTAGGTTACTACCTTATATATGGATTGCTAAAGCTGCATGCATTTTTGCCACTCAGGGTGCTGTATGTTTTTTCTGATATTCTTTATGTACTCACTTATCATATTGTGCGCTATAGAAGAAAGATGGTTAGAAAAAATTTGACCAACTCTTTCCCTGAGAAAACCAAACATGAAATTGTAAACATTGAGAAACAGTTTTATCATCACTTTTGCGATTATTTCTTCGAAACTATTAAGCTGTTGCATATTTCGGATGAGGAGATGAGGAGGCGCATGGAGTTTCATGGACACGAAGCTTTAGGCGAAGTTATGAAAGACAACAGATCATGTATTTTATACTTGGGTCACTATGGTAACTGGGAGTGGGTAACATCTATAGGTTTACATTTGCCTGAAGAGATGGTGAAAGCACAGATATACCAACTTATAAGTAGTAAATCTTTTGATGAGATTTTCAAGAAAATACGCACTCGTTTCAATTCGCTTAATATTGAACGCAAAGAGACCATGCGGACTATAATAAAACTGCGCAACGAAAAGCAACAGGTTATATACGGATTCATCTCAGACCAACGCCCACCAAGATACTACGATCAGTATTGGACTACTTTTCTGAATCAAGACTCACTCTTTCTTACAGGTACTGAGCGTATTGCACGTCAAGCTAAGTATGCTGTGGCATATTTGGATGTTCAAAAAACAAAACGAGGACACTACAAAGGTACATTCTCTGTTATTTCGCCCGATGCATCGCAAGAGCCAGAGTTGGCTATAACAGAGATGTATGTGCGAAAATTGGAGAAAACTATTTTACGCAATCCTGCTTACTACTTGTGGTCGCACAACCGTTGGAAATTTGCGAAAAAGAGAGAATTGGAGACAAAATCGGAGCAATGAAAAAGATATCGGTAGTTATACTAAATTGGAACGGTGCGGAACTTTTAAAGAAGTTTCTTCCCACAGTGTTGAGGCATACCGAGTCGGAAGATTGCGAAGTGGTCGTGGTTGACAATGCTTCTTCGGACAATTCTGTGGAGGTGATGAAACAACAATTCT
>CAZUHZ010000188.1:0-4224 GCA_964620895.1 uncultured Dysgonomonadaceae bacterium
TTGCAACAAAACATCAAATTGCGAAAGTAGCTCAGTGGTAGAGCATAACCTTGCCAAGGTTAGGGTCGCGGGTTCGACTCCCGTCTTTCGCTCAAGGTCTGCTCGGATGGTGGAATTGGTAGACACGCAAGACTTAAACTCTTGTGACCATAACAGGTTGTGCGGGTTCAAGTCCCGCTCCGAGTACGATTTTATAAAAACATCCTTGCCTATGGGCTGATAAGTAAGGATTAATTAAAGCACCTTTCGCAAGATGGGTGCTTTTTTTATGCCTAAGTTCAATAGAGATTAACGCATATCTCACGTAATCATCTCGTTTATCGTATAAATAGCGTTCATCTCTCAATTTTCATTTCGTTCGTCGTAAATTCTACTTTTATGTCATTATTTTCATATCCACGGTAACCGCCTTTCGCACTGGTTTTCAGGCTCTTCGGTCGAGGTCGGTTGGTAGAATGTTTTATCGATACCTAAAAAAGCAAATCCTGAAGACTGGTTCAAAACCCGAGTATTATTAAATCAAACAATAAAAAATTAGAAGTAAACACATAGTTTTGTATGTGATCCCTTACTACCTTTTGACAAGAAATTGACAAGCCCGAAAGGGGTGGCATTATAAATGGGTGTGCAATATAGGTGATTAATTATAAATTACAAATGGCGACATTAGCTGGTACAATTGTCGCAAATGTTTTTTGTTTTAGCAAACTGGGCAACTATTCTACTCGCAAAAAACTAAGTATTTTTAATTACTTTATCTATACTCTTTGAAGAAATCTCATCTTCTTCTCTAAATTAACACTTTCGAACTACAACAATAGCCACACACTTTAAAAATTGATATCACATTGAAGACCAACAAAGGTGATGTTCTTATAAAGGTTCCCAGAGACCGTGACAGCTCTTTTAACCCCATTACAGTTCCTAAGCATGAAACAATGACTGAAACCATCTATGATGCTGTTATACTCTTGTATGCAAAGGGAATGAGCAATTCAGATATTGTAGATTTTATTGAGCAAACATACGGTGTTAAGTATTCAACATCTCAAGTGTCTATCATTACAAATACTTTAATGGAAGATATTGAGCTGTGGCAAAGCAGACCACTGCAAGATCAGTATGCTATGGTGTGGATTGATGGCATTCATTATAAGATACGCCAGGATGGGAAGGTCATTTCTAAAGCAGCTATGATTGTATTGGGTGTCGACATGCAAGGTATGCAGGATATATTAAGCATTGATATAGTTGAAAATGAATCTGCTAGCGCTTGGATGGGCATGCTCAAAGATTTAACTATGAGGGGTGTGGAGGATATATTATTCTTGTGTTCTGATAATCTTACAGGATTAGACAAAGCAGTCGAAGCTGTATTTCCCAAAAGTATCCGACAGGTTTGCATAGTTCACCAAATAAGGAATTGCTTGAAGTTTGTTTACCACAAAGACAAAAAGGAAGTCATGAAAGATATTAAAGCTATATATCAGGCTGACAATCAAGAACAGGCACTTAAAGCTTTCAACACTTTCAAAGAGAACTGGCAAGGCAAGTATGATAAAGCAATTAACTCTTGGGAGGAGAACTGGGACAATCTTACTGCTTTTTTAGAGTACCCTCAAGCTATTAGAAAGCTCATTTACACGACTAATATTATAGAAAGCTTCAATTCAGTTTTGCGTAAATACACAAGGAATAAAAAGGTCTTTCCAAACGACCAATCAGCCATAAAGTCAATCTATTTAGCTGCTCAACAAATACGAACTAAATGGCAAAGGTCAAGAGCTGGATGGAATCAAGTGTATAATCAATTATATATTTATTTTGAAGATAGAATAAAATAGCGTATATTTATTAAAGAATCTTATGCCTCATACACAAAATATTGGATAGGCTCATATATGCCTGCCTATCAGGTTGAGTGGAGTGATTATAACAGACACAAAGCGTCAGGAGGCACATTTGCAAATTACAAGAAAAAGAGTTTTCTCCCATTCAATAATAAAGCATTAACCGAGCATCTAAAAGGAACTGCAACACTGGGTATATATCCTTTGCTTTCTGATAACACATCTTTTTTTATTGTTGCCGACTTTGACAAGGGAAATTGGCGGGATGAGATTTCAAAATTATACAACATTTGCATGAAGTATAAATTATCTCCAGTTATTGAACGGTCTAGATCTGGCAATGGTGGACATCTTTGGCTGTTCTTTGAAGAGAATGTCCCTGCTTTTCAGAGTCGGAAAGTAATGATTGATCTATTGTTGCAAGCAGAAATTATTTCTAAATTTGAAAAAGAACCCAGTTTTGATAGATTATTTCCAAATCAAGACATGCATTCTGGCAAAGGACTAGGAAATCTAATTGCTTTGCCTTTGCAAGGTGTTTCTGTTAAAAATGGCAACTCAAGCTTTTTAGACCCTACTTCTCTTGAGCCATACACTAATCAATGGGAGGTTCTGCAAACAATTAAGAAAACATCTAAGCAGAAAATAGAGTCATTACACATTCAATTGTTAGGAGTTGCCGAAAAACAATTATCACCTTCTTTTACCACCAGTCATACTTCTACACTTGAGATTTTGATCAAGGAACAGGTTTATCTAAAGCGAACACAATTAAATCCTAAATTGATAAAATTTCTCCGTGACAATCTGAATTTCATAAACTCTGACTTTTTTGTAATTAAACAACTGGGCAAGAACCCCTATAACATTGAAAAGTATTTCAAGCTAATAGAGGAAACATCAGAGTCTATAATTATACCACGAGGTTTCATTTCCGAACTGATTCAGTTTTGCAAAACCGAAAACTTACCCTTTAAAATTATTGATAAGCGTTCAAAGAAAAAAGAGATTACAGTTTCTTCAAGTATAAAGCCTAGACACCAACAAAAAGAAGTGTTAGACAGATTAGACAAGAAGGATTTTGGAGTAGTTGTTGCTCCGCCTAACTCTGGCAAAACTATTATAGGGCTAAAGTTAATAGTTCGCAAACAGCAACCAACACTTATTCTAGTTCACCGCAGACAACTCTTTGATCAATGGATCGAGCGAATACAAAGCTTTTTGAGAATACCTAAAGACAAGATAGGGCAAATAGGGAATCAGAAAAACAAGATAGGAAAAGAAATTACTATTGCAATGATTCAATCTCTAGCGAGAAAGGAGTCTTTGGAATATCTATCTAATGAGTTTGGAATGATTATAGTAGATGAATGTCATCACATACCAGCAAAGTCTTTTAGAGGAGTCATCTCTCAATTAAATAGTTACTACTTGTATGGTTTAACTGCTACTCCTAAACGAAAAAACAATGATGAGAAGCTGATTTACATGTATATCGGAAACATTCTCTATGAGATGACACAAGAGGAGCAACTTGCTGCACAAAACATGAAAGCGGAGATAAATATTAAAGAAACCAACCTTTTTGCTCCGTTTGATTACAGAATTGATAAATATGAAATGATTTCTCAAATCCTCATACACGACACTCATCGGAATTCTTTAATAATTGATGATATTGACAAGAATATATATCGGTTCAAATCGATATTGATATTGACTGAAAGAAAAAATCATGTTGACATCTTAAATCTGTATCTAAAAGACAAGTATGAAACAATAGCTATCACAGGTGATGACTCAGAAAGAAGTAGAAAAAGCAAATTAGATCAAGTCGGGCAAGGCCATTTCAAAATTCTCATATCCACAGGTCAGTTTTTTGGCGAAGGAGTAGATATTGATTCTCTTGAATGCTTGTTCATAGTTTACCCTTTTGCATTTGAGGGCAAGCTTATTCAATACATTGGAAGAATACAGCGTTCAGGCAAAGCTCCAGTAATATTCGACTATAGAGATTCGCAAATTGATTATTTTGAAAAGATGTTTAAACAGAGGAATCGTTACTATAATAAATTGAGGAGATAGCTACACAAAAAAAACAACCACCGAAGACATCCTCGGCAGTGGTTTTTCTGTTTTTCTGACAAAGCATAAAGCCTTGTCACACACAATGTAAGTGTGTTGTTTTAAAACGAAAAGTCTATCCCCGCAGCAAACACTTTGTTGGTACGGCTATAAACATCAGTACCCGCAACAGTTGTGCCGTTGTAGTCGGTTGATGCTTTGGTGTAGTCAGAGTAGTTGGTAAAGAAGTAGCCTATATTCAACTGTACATTCTTAGATATATTTACTGCACCACCAAACCCTATTGAGT
>CAZUHZ010000189.1:0-4154 GCA_964620895.1 uncultured Dysgonomonadaceae bacterium
GTAACGAGTTCGCATTGTAGTGGCCGACCTATGTGTCGGGCATTGTTAAATCAATTAGTGGTGATTTCTAATTGCAAAAATGTGAGGAAACAAAGTTACTGATTACACGCGTGGGTTGATTTGATAAAATCAATAAGAAGTGTGCATAGTTTTTTATGCATCAAAGATGCCCCAAACGGTACAATCGTGCAGAAGCGAGGGTGAAATAGCACAGACGGAGTGCATAACAATCTAATATTATTCACACACACAACAATTCATATTAAAATAATTCAAAGTTTTATTTGCATCATAAAAAAAACCAATTACCTTTGTTCGTCAAATAACGAACTATGACAATAAAATCAGCTACATCAAATAAGCAACAACGAATGGCACGCTATGCCAAAGCAATGGGACACCCTGTGAGGATGTATGTTTTAGAACTTCTTTCGAAACAGAGCTGTTGCTACAGTGGCGACTTGAGCGAAGACCTCCCTATTGCAAAATCAACCTTATCGCAACACCTAAAAGAGTTGAGAGATGCAGGGCTGATTCAAGGAGAAATAGAATCTCCTAGAATTAGATACTGCCTCAATAAAGAAAATTGGAAAGAAGCTCAACTTCTTTTCAAGGAATTCTTAGGACTATAAAAAATTTTACAACTTCTGTTCGTTGTTTTACGAAACGCGAACTTGCAATAACCAAAAGAGTAAAAAACAGATTTAAAATTCAGAGAGACTATGGAAATTAAAGTATTAGGAACAGGTTGCAAAAAATGCAACGAACTAGAGAAAGCAACTAGAGAAGCTGTTGCAGCATTAGGCATTGATGCCAACATTGAAAAAGAAGAAGACATAATGAAAATTATGGAATATGGCGTAATGCGCACTCCTGCATTGGTAGTAGATGGAAAAGTGCTGGTAAGCGGGAAAGCACCAAATGCAGAAGAAATTAAGAAACTATTAGCTAAATAATCATCTAAAATGAAAAAAACAATTAGCACTTTAAGCTTACTCCTTTTTTTGGGAGTAATTGCTTTTTCAGCACACTCATGTGGTGGTAGTTCTACTAAAGATAATTCTGCTAATAAAAAGAAAGCATTCGTAGATAATAAAGAGACTGACGAAGTTAAGGCTTACTATTTTCATGCTACCCGTCGCTGTGCTACCTGTCAAGCTGTAGAAGATGTTTCAAAGGAAGCAATTAAAGAGTACTACGGCGAAAAAATAACTTTTGAATCCATCAACAGAGACGAAGAGAAAGACAATTCACTGATGAATAAATATAAAGTTAGCGGACAAACTCTCTTAATTGTAAAAGGAAACAACAAAGTGGACTTAACCAACTATGCATTTTTGAATGCTCGCACCAATCCAGATAAATTTAAAAGCAAGCTGAAATCAACCATCGACTCAATGATGTAATTATGGATGTATTACAAAACTTTCTGGAAATCTCGCAGTTTCCAATGTTTACCGCATTTATATTAGGCCTTATGACAGCTATAAGTCCCTGCCCCATGGCAACTAACATTACAGCAATTGGATTTATCAGCAAGGATATTGTAAACCAGCGCAAGGTTTTTATCAACGGACTCGTTTATACTTTAGGACGAGCAATTTCATATACTGCAATTGGATTATTTTTCTTTTTTGGAGCAAGTCAGTTCGAGCTTGCTGGATTTTTTCAAGAATGGGGCGAAAAACTGATAGGGCCTATCCTACTTATCATTGGGCTTTTTATGCTTGGAATTCTAAAAATCAAAATCCCTGGTGTTGGGTTTTTTACAAAAAAAGTGGAAAGTAAATCTAAAGGAGGTTTTTGGGGAGTTCTACTATTGGGTATCGTTTTCGCATTAGCATTTTGCCCATATAGCGGTGTGCTTTATTTTGGTATGCTAATTCCGATGACAATTAGTAGCGCAAGCGGCTTGTATCTACCACTATTTTTTGCCATTGCCACAGGAATACCTGTAATAATTTTTGCATGGCTAATTGCCTTTAGCGTTGGCTCTATTGGGAATGTTTACAACAAGCTAAAAGCCTTTGAAATGTGGTTTAGGCGCTTAGTAGCAATTTTATTTATCATTGTGGGTCTATATTACATAATCACAATTTACTTCTAAAAAAATTACGCAGTAGCGATGAAATCACTATATAAACCATCTTTTCAATGAAACTAAAAAAAGAACTTAAAATACTGGGTTGGATAACTGCTGTTTTCCTCTTTGCTTTTTTCATGCCCATAGAGAGTGCGCACTTTACCGAAGCCATACTGGCAATGTTCGATCTTGCCAAATGGTATGCGCAAGAGCATGTTATATTGTGTTTACTTCCAGCTTTTTTTATTGCAGGTGTAATTGCAGTATTTGTGAGCAAAGGAGCAGTGATGAAATACTTTGGTGCAAAAGCAAAAAAATGGGTGGCTTACACGGTTGCTTCCCTTTCGGGAGCAATATTAGCAGTTTGTAGCTGCACTATCTTACCCTTATTTTCAAGCATTCACAAACGAGGAGCTGGCTTAGGACCTGCAATTGCATTTCTATACTCAGGACCTGCAATCAATATTCTGGCAATTATACTTACTGCCCGTATTTTGGGTTTCGAAATGGGCGTAGCCCGTGTGGTAGGTGCGGTAGTCTTTTCTATCGTTATTGGTTTGGCCATGTCTCTTATTTATCGTAAGGAGGAGAAAGCCAAACGCGATGAACAGATGAATTTTCCAGATATACCCGAAAAGCGCCCCATGTGGCAAACAGCTTTCCATTTTTTTACCCTTGTGTTGATTCTTGTTTTTGCCAACTGGGGAAAGCCAGCCGATGATGTTACAAGTGGATTATGGTATTGGTTGTGGGCATACAAATGGTATATTACATCAGCCTTCGGTCTGTTGTTGGTATATTCTCTGATTGCTATTTTAAAAATTAAATGGTTGCACGTGCTTTTAGCAGTTATTGCTACTGCAGCTTCAGCTTTCTTAAGTTCATCGCCACTTATCCCAATGGTAGTGGGTATTGGAGCACTAAGTGTTATTACACTAATTGATAAAAACGATGAAGATAACAAAGAGTGGACTATTGCATCGTGGGAGTTTGCCAAGCAAATTATGCCTTTATTAGGTATTGGTGTTCTTATTGCGGGATTCCTATTGGGTTCTACTCATGGCAACACAGCAATAGCAGGCATTATCCCCAACGAGTGGATTGCCAATCTTGTGGGTGGCAACTCACTATTTTCCAACTTTTTTGCCTCAGTTGTGGGTGCTTTTATGTATTTTGCAACACTAACCGAAGTTCCTATCCTTCAAGGATTGATGGCAGCTGGGATGGGCAAAGGACCTGCCTTGGCATTGTTACTGGCTGGACCCTCGCTCTCGCTTCCCAATATGTTGGTGATTCGTGGCGTATTGGGCACACAAAAAACATTGGTATATGTAGGGCTTGTAGTGGTTATGGCTACAGCTTCGGGGTTGATATTTGGAACAATTTAAAATCTGTGGTCAGCAGTCAGCTACTAGCAAACGGTGATTTACTACTTACCACTAAACAAAACAATTATGAAAATCCTAATCTTATGCACAGGCAATAGTTGCCGCAGCCAAATGGCTCATGGTTTCTTACAATCGTTCAGCGATAATATTACCGTTCGCTCAGCTGGAACAGAGGCATCGGGTCAACTCAATGCTAGTGCTGTAAAAGCAATGACTGAAATAGGCATCGATATCAGTCAGCACACTTCCGATTCGGTTGAAAAATACTTGAAAGATGAGTGGGATTATGTAATCACTGTTTGTGGTGGTGCAAATGAAGCATGCCCAACATTCGTTGGCAAGGTTAAACATCGCCTACACATTGGGTTCGATGATCCAACGGATGCTGTAGGAACGGATGCGTTTATCTGGAGCGAATACATCAGGGTGCGAGATGAGATAAAGGAGGCGTTTTATAATTTGTATCTGAAAGAGATTGAACCTTTTGCTGGGTAATGAGTAAAAGATTATACGACAGTTGAAGTCCAAATCTCAAATCCCTATTTACTCACACTATTCACAGCGTTTTTTTTATCGATAAATCTGGGAATTTGCTCCTTGGGGTTTCAAATTTTCATGCCATAAAATTCTTTCCCATATCGTTGCAAGGTTTTTTTATCAGGTAAAATTTCTTTCCATCTCCG
>CAZUHZ010000190.1:0-4152 GCA_964620895.1 uncultured Dysgonomonadaceae bacterium
ATAAAAGAACAATTAATAGTAGAATTATATTCTAAATAAAGATTTAATGGCAATTTTAGCATTTCAAAAACCCGATAAAGTTATAATGTTGCAGGATGATGCATTCTACGGAAAATTTGAGTTTCGTCCGTTAGAACCTGGCTATGGTGTTACTATAGGCAATGCATTGCGTCGCATTTTGCTTTCTTCGTTAGAAGGATTTGCAATTACTTCCCTGAGGATTGAAGGAGTTGATCATGAATTTGCAACTCTTCCAGGCGTTCTAGAAGATGTGACAAATATCATCCTTAACTTAAAGCAAGTGCGCTTTAAGCAAATTGTAGATGAAATAGATAACGAGAAAGTAAGTATTAAATTCTCTGGTTCAGAAGAGTTCAAAGCTGGAGATATAGGACGTTTAATGACCGGATTTGAAGTGCTGAATCCTGATTTGGTAATATGCCATTTAGAGAAAAAAGCAGAAATCCGAATGGAACTCACTGTTAACAAAGGAAGAGGCTATGTGACAGCTGAGGAGAACAGAGAGATGATTCAAAGTGAAGATGTACAGCTCATAACAATTGATTCGATTTTTACGCCAATTAGGAATGTAAGGTATGATATTGATAATTATCGTATTGAACAAAAGACAGATTATGAGAAACTCAATCTCGAAATTGTTACAGATGGTTCAATTCATCCTAAGGAAGCATTAAAAGAGGCTGCAAAAATACTGATTCATCACTTTATGCTTTTCTCTGATGATAAAATTATGCTTGAAACTATCGATGCTGATAGTCTTGAGGAATTCGATGAAGAACTACTCCATATGCGTCAGCTTCTCAAGCGGAAACTATCAGACCTCAACCTTTCAGTAAGAGCTTTAAACTGTTTAAAAGCAGCTAATGTCGAAACGTTAGGAGATTTAGTAGAATACAATAAGAACGACTTGTTGAAATTCAGAAATTTTGGTAAGAAGTCTCTTGCCGAGCTTGAGGAACTACTAGAAGGATTGAATCTAACCTTCGCTATGGATATTTCCAAATATAAATTAGATAAAGATTAAATAAGAAATGAGACATAATAAAAAGATAAATCACTTAGGGCGTACATCATCTCATCGTAAAGCTATGCTTTCTAATATGGCAGCTTCATTGATTATGCATAAACGCATTTTTACCACTGTACCAAAAGCAAAAGCTTTAAAGAAAGTTGTCGAGCCAATCATTACTAGGTCTAAAGAAGATACTACTCATTCAAGAAGAGTTGTTTTTAGTACTTTGCAAGATAAAGAGGCTTTAACAGAGTTGTTTCAAAATGTATCTCAAAAAATTGGTGATCGTCCAGGGGGTTACACTCGTATAATTAGAACTGGACATCGCTTAGGAGACAATGCTCCTATGTGTATCATTGAATTGGTTGACTATAACGAAAACATGCTTAAGGATAGCACAACTGTTAAGAAGACCAGAAGACGTCGTTCACGAAGAAAGAGTACTACTACAGAAACTCCTGCAGTAGAAACAACAGAGACATTAGTTGCAAAAGAGACGGATGATGTGTCTGAAGATACAACAACTACTGATCAACAAGGTGCAAATGATGAGCCCAAAACAGATAAGGAATAAAGACTAAACATCTTTACAAATTACTTTATTAAGAAAACGCTGCAAATATTTTGTGGCGTTTTTTATGTAAGTATCTCTCAATTAAATTTACAACACATTAGAATACGAAAATTCTATCCCTTTCCAAAAAGAAATGTAGAGCTAATTTCACACTATTTTTTATGTCAAAATTTTGTTTTCATTAATTTCTTATCAACTAATTGTACTCGTTGTTTGTTAGATAAGTAACGAAAAAAGTATATATTTGTAAGAGTATTGTTTACGAGAACACTACAGCTCATAAGTTATAGATATGAAATTGTTTGTTAAATGATATTTGAGGGCTTTATTTAATTAAAGTGTGTTTTAAATTAAAAGAATGTATGACTTTTCATGTTGTGACCAACTAATTAACTTAATAATTTAACCATGCGCATTAAAGAAATTATTCAGGTAGTTGAAGCTTTAGCTCCACTACCATTGCAAGAAAAGTATGACAATAGTGGAATACAAGTAGGTGATGTAAACAGAGAAGCTACTGGAGCTCTCTTTTGCATTGATGTTACTGAGGAAGTAATAGATGAAGCTATCTCTTTAAAATGTAATCTTATTATTGCTCATCATCCCATTGCATTTAAATCTTTTAAATCATTGACTGGCAAGACTTATGTGGAGCGTTGCATGATTAAAGCCATCAAAAATGATATTACTCTTTATGCTGCGCATACCAATCTTGACAATGCAAATGGAGGTGTCAACTTTAAACTGGCAAGTATGTTGGGACTTGAGGATGTAAGAATCTTAACCCCCAAAAGCAACTCATTGCTTAAATTTATTACAACAGTTCCACATAGTCATGTTGAAAGTGTGCGAAATGCCATTTTTAATGCTGGAGCAGGGAATATTGGTGATTATGATAGCTGTAGTTATAACTTAGAAGGCGAAGGCTCTTTTAGAGCTAAAGAAGGTGCCAATCCGCACGTTGGCGAGATTGATAAAATACATTTTGAACCCGAAGTGCGTGTAGAAACAGTAATTCCAGCAATGAAAAAGAATGAAGTTATTCGTGCTCTTATTGCTGTACATCCTTACGAAGAGCCGGTATTTGATTTATACCCCATTGTCAATGAATGGTCTCAACATGGAAGTGGTATTGCGGGGGTGTTGCCAGAGCCTACTTCAGAACAAGAGTTTCTTTACATGCTTAAAGATGTTTTCAAGTTACATCATGTCAGCCATTCGCATCTTAGGGGTAAAGAGATTAAGGAGGTTGCTATATGTGGTGGTAGTGGTGCTTTTATGATTGGTTCGGCTATCGACTATGGTGCCGATGTTTTTATTACGGGTGAAGCAAAGTACAATGATTATTACGATGTGGAAGACAAGCTACTGCTTGCAGTAATAGGTCATTACGAGTCGGAAATTTGCACAAAAGATATTTTTCATGATGCTATATCAAAAAAATATCCTAACTTTGTAATGCATTTATCGGCATTCGATTCTAATCCGGTAAATTATTTGTAAACATAGGCGGTTGACATATCGATCCCGCTTCTTGCAAATGATGTAGTAAGCAATAAAAGAGTGTATATTCAAAAACTCATTTATTGATTACTGCATTTTTTTGTCTTTAACAATTTAAATATAGATATACTATGGCTGCTAAAAAAAGTACTAAAAAAGAAAAAGAGATTACAGTAGAAGAGAGAATACGCACTTTATATAAATTGCAAATGTATCTTTCTGAAATTGATAGAATCAAGACATTGCGCGGTGAATTGCCATTGGAGGTTGCCGATCTTGATGATGAGATTGCTGGTTTGGGAACACGTATAAGCAAGTTTGAATTAGACTCTAAAGAGATTGCGTCTAACATTACAGAGCAAAAAATGAAGATTGAAACTAGCAAATCAAAAATTGAAAAATATAACACTCAGCTCGAAAATGTGCGAAACAACAAAGAGTTTGACCATCTAACAAAAGAGGTGGAGTATGAAACTCTTGAAATTGAATTGGCTGAAAAGCGCTCACGTGAATTTGTTGAGAAGCAAAAAGAGCTTGCCAAACTAATTGAAGATGCCAACAATCAATTGAAAGAGAAGAAGCTTGATTTAGATCATAAGCAGAAAGAACTTGATGATATTGTTTCTGAAACAAAAGCAAAAGAAGAGAAGATAAGAGATAAAGCAAAAAAAGTAGAAGCATCTATCGAGCCTCGTTTGGTTACTGCATTTAGACGTATTCGCAAAAATGCACGCAATGGTTTAGGTATTGTTCCCATTCAGCGGGGTGCTTGTGGGGGTTGTTTTAATAAAATACCACCACAAAGGCAAATGGATATCAAGATGGGTAAAAAAATAATTGTTTGTGAATATTGTGGTAGAATTATGATTGACCCTGAAATTGCTGGAATAAAAGAGAAGGAGAAAGAGTAAATTCTGCTCATTGTTACTTTCAAGTGCAGTGAATTTATATAATAGGAGGCTTCAACTAAGTTATTGTTGGAGCCTCTTTTTTAGTGTGCCGTGCATGGTACTTAACTTGGTGGTGAAAGTCCACTATGGGG
>CAZUHZ010000191.1:0-4151 GCA_964620895.1 uncultured Dysgonomonadaceae bacterium
GTTACTTTCACTTGACCTGGATAGGTCATCTCTGTTTGTATTTTGTGTGCTATCTCGTTGGATAGTCTTTCTGTGTCTTTGTCATCAATTTTCTCAGCTCCTACAATAACCCTCAGTTCGCGTCCTGCTTGAATAGCATAAGTTTTGAGAACACCAGGATACGAAAGAGCTAACTGCTCAAGATTGTTGAGTCGTTTGATATATGCTTCCACAATTTCTCTTCGTGCACCAGGTCTTGCTCCTGATATAGCATCGCACACTTGAACAATAGGTGCTAACAATGTTGTCATTTCCACCTCGTCGTGATGTGCTCCAATTGCATTGCAAATATCTGGCTTTTCTTTGTACTTTTCAGCTAGTTTCATTCCTAGAATAGCGTGTGGCAATTCAGGCTCATCATCAGGCACCTTACCTAAATCGTGTAACAATCCAGCCCGTTTGGCTCTCTTAGGATTCAGACCTAATTCAGCTGCCATAATGGCACACAAATTGGCTGTTTCTTTAGAGTGCTGCAAAAGATTTTGACCGTAAGAAGAACGATACTTCATTTTTCCTACCATACGAATCAATTCTGGATGCAATCCATGAATACCTAAATCTATAGCTGTGCGCTTCCCTGTCTCTACAACCTCTTCATCAATTTGCTTCTTCACTTTCGACACCACCTCCTCTATCCTTGCAGGATGAATACGTCCGTCAGTAACTAACTGATGCAAAGAAAGTCGTGCAATTTCACGACGTACAGGATCAAAAGCCGATAAAACAATTGCTTCGGGTGTGTCGTCAACAATAATTTCCACACCTGTTGCAGCTTCCAAAGCACGAATATTACGTCCTTCACGACCAATAATGCGACCTTTTATCTCATCAGAATCTAGATGAAACACGGTAATGGCATTTTCAACAGCAGTTTCTGTAGCAACCCTTTGTATAGACTGTATCACAATCCTTTTTGCTTCTTTGTTAGCTGTAAGCTTAGCTTCTTCAATCATATCATTAATAAAAGATTGAGCTCCAATTTTAGCCTCTTCTTTCAATGAGTCAATCAATAGTGCTTTTGCTTCTTCAGCAGAAAGACCCGATACAACTTCAAGCTTATTAACTGCTTCGTGATGTATTTTCTCCACTTCAGCGGAACGATTCTCCAGCAAAACAAGCTGTTTGTCTAAATTTGCTCTAATAGAATCAGATTCAGACCTTTTTTTATTCAACTCTTCTTGTCTTTGGTTCAACGTCATTTCACGTTGTTTCAATCTGTTCTCGCTTGCCTGTATGCGACTAGTTTTATTATTAATCTGCTTTTCGGCTTCCGATTTCATTTTAAGAGTTTCCTCTTTTGCTTCTATGAGTTTATTTTTCAATATTACTTCGGAGTCCTTCTCAGCATCGCTCACTATTTTCTTAAAGCGTGAGTTTGCAGCTTGAACAGCAAAGTACCACATAATTGCAGCCCCAACAAGTAAGCCAACAATTCCTATAACTATTACCATATTTTATTTTTTAATGATTTACTTAAAGCACTTATTCTTTATAAAGTGCTGATATATTGAGCTATCTACTACAATAGAGAGCTTCGTTTTAAAACAAAAAAAGCACACGCTCGCATTTCATTCAAATGCATAACGGGTGCGAATTTGTAGCTTGTACCTAAATCTGAGCTAAAGACTAAACAGTATATTATTTCTCCAAATATTGATCTAATTCATCAATAAGTGAACTTATTTTATTCTCGTAAGGCTCTGTATAGTTTTTTGTGCCTAACTCAAAATTTTCTACTAATATCTGAATAGCTGTCATAGCAATAAAATCCTGTGTAATCAAGTTGGGCGAATCGCCATATGCGACTCTATATTGATTTATCCTACTGTTTATTTTTTTGGCGGCATTACGATAAGCCTCCTCTTCCGATTTATTTATCTTTAAAGGATATTTACGGCCGTCAACAACTAATGTTAATGAAAAATCTTTTTCGCCCTTCATATCTTATTCATTAGTTATTTCTTCAACAAACCAATGCATTTATCTACTTCTCGCACCATTTTAGACAATTTCAACTTAGCGGTATCTACATCAACACTTGCAGCAGTTATAGTGCGTGCTATTTTCAAATTGTCATATTTTTGATTCAACAGACCAAGTTCTTTTTCTACACTTCTAATTTTTTCATCTTTCAGTGCATGCTCATTCTTAAGCTTGTCATTCTCTTGTTTTAACTTATCGCACAAAAGGATTACTTGCTTAACACGTACCTCCAGATTAATTAGCAACTTGTCTCTATCTTCAGTCATAATGAAACAAAAATTCACGCAAATATAATCATAGAAAACGGGTTGCACAAATTATAAATGCTAAATTTCAACAGTATCAAATTAATTTTTCTGTTTATTTTTCATACCTTTATCGTTTTAGAATTAATAAAAACTTGCTTTACTAAAATGATTCCTATCTCTATCAGCAATCTTATCTATGATGCTTGCCCCAAATTTATAGCTGTCCAATTAGAATGTGACGTTGCAAACAGTGATTATAATGAACTGTTATGGTGTGAAATCGAAAGCTTTAATAAAGAATTTCGGAAAAAAAATCGTGTAAAAGATGTCAATAAGTTTACCCCTATTTTAGCCACACGCAACACCTACAAAAAGCTTGGCAAAGAACCAAACAGATACCGACCTTCGGGCGAAGCATTGCGAAGAAGAATATTAAAAGGCATGAAATTATATAAAATAAACACTTTGGTAGATGCCATCAACTTAATATCTTTAAAAACAGGTTACTCTATTGGTGGGTTTGATGCCACCCTTATTCAAGGAAATTTAGAGTTGGGAGTTGGCAAGAAAGAGGAAAAATTTGAAGCTATAGCCCGTGGATTTTTAAATATTGAAAACCTGCCAGTGTATCGCGACTCTATAGGAGGTATTGGCACACCAACAAGCGACGAAGAGCGCACAAAAATAAGCAACAACACCAACAAATTACTTATGCTGCTCAATGCCTACTCAGGCAAAGAAGGGTTAGACGAAGCCATCGAGTATTCTAAATATGTGCTAGAGAAGTATGTGGGAGCTGAGAATATGAGAATAAAACAAATTGAAAGGGAGTAAAGACCTGTTTTCGAATTGAGAATCACCTACAAAAACGTATGTTTGTCTATTCCCAACTTATAAAATACCCACTATGGCCAAACAATCTAACAGTTCACTCCAAAGCTCTAGAGTTAGTTGGGGTATTAATTTACTATAGACAGCTAAGCTCCCAAAGCCAATAGCTATGATGCACGAGAATAATTGCATCAATTTGATTAAACAACGTTAGACAACTATTGAAGCATGCTTCAAATATTGCAGTAACTAAACACTCCGAGGAGTAGCACTGTTTGTGGTAAACCTATACTCGTAGCTACTCAAGCACCAGAGCTAAAACCAACCAATAGTCCCAAGACAATACATTGTTTTTAAAATAAGCAACAGAAACAACAATTGGTAAAACATACTGCTACCCAGCGTACCGTTAGATGCAGTTCTGTCTGTAGTAAACAAGTAAACACATTACTCCAAGTGCCGTGCAGACTGTAAATCGATTACAACAACACCGCCTTATCAAATTAGACGTTGAAATGTAAAACCAAACACATTTCTTTACTGCTGATTTGTTTTTCAATCACCTAATTCCAGAATTGATATTCTCCAGCCGGCACTTCAAAAAGAGTATATCCCTCTTTCTTAGCAATTGGCTTTGAGAAGCCTGACGACTCTTTTATCACCTTGCCCTCTACATCTGGGAAATAAATTATAGCTGTACAATTGGGTGGAACAACTACCTTAAGTTGTGTATTCCCATTTTCTCGTTTCCATTGAGTACTTATCATTCCCGAGGGAGAGTCAAACGAAGCCTTTGCCCAAGTCATTTGCGACTCAGTCAAGTTTGGTATGCGTACCGAAAACTTACGAAATCCTGGAATGGATTCATCTCTTCTTATTCCTGCCACACCGTCAATGTACCATGCACCAGGATAGAGATAAGAACTATGAAGCAAGGAGTGACCTGGTAAATCTTTTTCCCACATCTCCCAAATGGTGGTTGCACCATTTTCTCTCATATACCCCCAACTTGGATAGGTAGTTTGCGAGGTCATTGAATAGATAAGATCA
>CAZUHZ010000192.1:0-4104 GCA_964620895.1 uncultured Dysgonomonadaceae bacterium
AATTAACTCGCTTTATTAACGTTTTTACCTTAGATATACAGATGTTTTATAGTTGCAATTTTACAGACTGTTCATGACTGATATTACACTATTTAATAAAAAAGAAACAGCTTGAAAAGAATAAATGACTATCTTTACATGTTAGAATAGCCATATTGTGTTGGTGTCTGTAAAAAGACAGCCCTTATTGGTGTAATCTAAACTGCACGTTGTAAAATGATTTGTAATGTGCATAGAGACTCGGGTATAGACATTTGTCTTTGAGTTTAAAGAGAAGAAAAAACAATAACATATATAATGATTAACAAATGGAATTTTTTAACCCTAACAAGCGAACAACAGGATAATAAAGAAAGACTAACAGACGAATTGTCAATTGACCCCCATTTAGCCAAGCTGTTGGTGCAAAGAAGGATAGATACTAAAGAGAAAGCTTTCGATTTCTTTAATCCCGATTTGAAAAACTTGCACGACCCATTTCTGTACCCAGATATGGATCTTGCTGTCAAGCGTATTGAGAGGGCTATAGGTAACAAAGAGAGAATCCTCATTTATGGAGACTATGATGTTGACGGTACTACAGCTGTAGCATTGGTCTATAAATTTTTGCGCCGATTTACCAACAATATCGATTACTACATCCCCGATAGGTATGATGAGGGGTATGGTATTTCATATCAAGGTGTTGACTATGCAGAGAAGACAGATGTGAAGCTTGTTATTGCCCTTGATTGTGGCATTAAGGCAATTACTAAAGTAGATTATGCTAAAGAAAAAGGGATAGACTTTATTATTGGCGACCATCATATGCCCGATGAGCAACTACCAAATGCTGTGGCAGTGGTCAATGCAAAAAGAGTTGACTCTATTTATCCATATTCCGATTTGTCGGGATGTGGGGTTGGTTTCAAGATTGTGCAAGCATTTTCTATACGCAACAATCTGCCGCTTTCAGAAATAACAAACTTGTTAGACATGGTGGCAGTAAGTATTGCCTCTGATATAGTACCCATTACGGGCGAAAATCGCATACTTATGTACCATGGATTGAAGCAACTTAACTCAAATCCTAATTTTGGGTTAAAGGGGATTATCGATATTTGCAGGCTCAATAGAAAAGAGCTTACCTTGGAAGATATTGTTTTCAAAATTGGTCCTCGCATCAATGCATCGGGTAGAATGATGAATGGAAAAGAGGCGGTGGACTTGCTTTTGTCAACTGACATGACTACGGCACGTATAAAAACGAAGAACATTGATAAGTACAATGAAGATAGAAGAGAGCTCGATCAAAAAATAACGAAGCAAGCTTTTAACTATATCGATAATCATGTAAACATTGAATCACTCAAAGGAATAGTGGTGTATGATGAAACATGGCACAAAGGAATAGTAGGAATAGTGGCATCTAGGCTTACCGAGCGTTACTATCGTCCAGCCATTGTTTTAACCAAATCAAATGGACTTATTTCTGGTTCAGCAAGGTCAGTTTTAGGCTTCGATGTGTATAAAGCTATTGAGTCTTGTCGCGATATTTTAGAGAATTTTGGTGGTCATACCTATGCTGCAGGATTATCGATGAAAGAAGAGCACCTACCAGAATTTAAAAGACGTTTTGAAGCTATTTCGTTCGATGAAATTGAGGTGGGAACTATCCGTCCTCAGCTACTTATCGATTTGGAGATACCGTTATCTACTGTTACAAATGATTTTGTAGAAAGTATTGCTAAATTTGCACCCTTTGGTCCCGACAATAACAATCCTGTTTTCTTAACTAGAGGGGTCATTGATGATGGTGGTAGTGAATTGGTGGGCAGGGCTTTAAAGCATATAAAGATGGAAGTTATCGATTCGACCATTGACAAGCCCATACAGGCTATTGCTTTTGGTTTCTCGCACTTCTTCAAGGAGATAAAACAATTTCAGCCAATCGATATTTGTTACACTATTGAGAAAAACAGACATAGTGGAAAAGCTTATACACAGCTAATGATTAAGGATATCAAACTGTCTGTTCAATAAGGAGATAAGACATTTATCATATTTTGAAATCTATTATGCAGTCTGAGCTATTTCATCAAATATTAGAGCAATATTGGGGCTATACATCATTCAGACCATTGCAAGAAGAGATTATTCAATCTGTTTACGATGGTAATGATACTTTAGGCTTGATGCCCACAGGTGGAGGTAAGTCTCTCACCTTTCAAGTGCCAGTGATGGCTATGGAGGGCATTTGCTTGGTGGTGACGCCATTGATTGCCTTAATGAAAGATCAGGTTGATAACTTGAAAGAGCGAGGCATTAAAGCTGCATATGTTTACTCGGGCATGTCAAGAGCTCAAATCATTACAACACTTGAAAATTGTATTTTTGGTAATTTCAAGTTTCTGTATGTCTCACCCGAGCGTCTAGCTTCAGATATTTTTTTGATAAAGCTACGTGCTATGAATGTATGCATGCTAGCTGTAGATGAGTCGCATTGTATTTCGCAGTGGGGCTACGATTTCCGTCCATCCTATTTAAATGTTGCAGATATACGCCAACATCTCCCCGAAGTGCCAGTGCTAGCCCTTACAGCAACGGCTACAAAGGCTGTTGTTGCTGATATCCAAAACAAATTGCTTTTTGAGAAGCCCAACGTTTTACGTAAAAGTTTTGAAAGAAAGAACCTCTCATATGTAGTTAGGTACAGTGAAAATAAAATAGCAGAATTAATAAACATACTCAACTCTGTTGCTGGCACAGCCATTGTGTATGTGCGTAGTCGAAAGGGAACAAAGGAAGTTGCCGAAGCACTTGTTAGAAAAGGTATCAATGCGGCTCATTTTCATGCAGGGCTTTCACATGAGGTGAAGGGTGTAAGACAAAATGAGTGGAAAGACAACACCTGTCGAGTCATTGTTGCTACCAATGCATTTGGTATGGGGATAGATAAGCCCGATGTGCGTCTGGTGATTCATATGGACTTGCCCAATTCATTAGAAGAGTATTATCAAGAGGCGGGTAGGGCAGGACGCGATGAGAAAAAATCGTTTGCCGTAATTCTTTGGAACAAACAAGACACTATAAACTTAAAGAAGCGAGTTACAGACTCTTTTCCATCAAAGGAGTATATACTTCGTGTATATGAATGCTTAGCAAATTATTATCAAATTGCAGCTGGATCGGGTACTGGTATTGTGCTCGATTTTAACTTAACTGAGTTCTGCAACACTTTCCGTCTCTCCATTTTACAGACACATCATGCACTTAATATATTGTCGCTTGCTGGTTATATTGAATATACCGATGAGGTAGATAGTCGTTCGCGATTGATGTTTAGGGTTTATCGCAATGAGCTATATACGCTACATCTTACCAAAGAGTACGATCAACTAGTGCATGTAATATTGCGCAATTACACAGGAGTTTTTACCGATAATGTATATATAGATGAGTCTTTTATAGGCTCGAAAATAGGTAAAACACGTCAGGAAGTGTATGAAATGCTTACAACCATGTCAAAAGCAAAATACATTAACTACGTTCCACAAAAGAAAACTTCATTTATTATTTATCCTACTTCAAGAGAAGAAAATCAGTTTGTGCGTATTCCGAAAGCTGTTTATGAAAAAAGGAAAAAAAGATTTAAAGGTAGGATAGATGCAATGATTGATTATGTTGAAAGAGAAAGTGTGTGTAGAAGCAGAATGCTGTTGACTTATTTTGATGAGCGGGAAACAAAAAATTGCGGTATTTGCGATGTTTGTTTACAGAAAAACAAAACTGGACTATCTAATTATGAGTTTCAAGAAATAAGAGCGTTGTTGTTAGATAGTTTTTCCGACGCAAAGAGTTTCCGACTAAATGAATTGGTTGATAACGCAAAACACTCCTTTGCGGATAGTGAAAAGGTGATTACTGTGTTGCGGTTTCTTATTGAACAAGAGGTTTTTGTGCTAGATGATGATACAATTAGTCTCTGTGAGAAAAAATAATAAGAATGTTCATCAAGTTTTGTTTGTTGTTTTTGTAAAAAGTGCTATCTTTGCAGTCACAAAAATAGAGGAATGGCCCCGTAGCTTAACTGAATAGAGTATCTGACTACGGATCAGAAGGTTC
>CAZUHZ010000193.1:0-4064 GCA_964620895.1 uncultured Dysgonomonadaceae bacterium
TCATTTGCAAACTGCACCCAAACGGACAAGTCGCGACTTGTCCCTACAAGGCTAGTAACCAATCTGTTTACTGTTTACTGTTCACTCATTACTCATACCTCACCCCAATGAAATAACAATCCGATTTCATGGGGCAGGCACCTCATACCACATACCACAGACCCCATTAATAATTGAGAATTGTAAATTAACCACACCCCACACCTCATACCACATACCCCACATCACACAGTCTGCATACGCCTTATATCACCTCCACTCATTGTTTCCCCTAACAAACTATTTAATAACAACCGTTAGCCTTGTGTCGCTTTTCATACCAGTGAAATACCACTCTTTGTTGCCACTTAAGTTGCTTCCAGCCTTGTAATATAGGTTAGAGTTTGGGTTTTGACCTGTAGAGGGCAACTCATCATACATATATGGAGTGGGCGAATAGTTGTATAAATTGATAGCTCCTAAATTATAAGTAACACCATTTACAGCAGACACACTCCATTCATCACTGTTAAATTTATACCCTTTGGTGGTCATTGTTTGATTAGACAGCAGATTGGCTGCACCAAATTGTTGAAGAATCTGTCCGTAGTCAAGTCCATCTCCACCATTAGCATTTACAGCTTCTACAATAGAAGGCACCCCATCAAAGTTATTCTGGATGAGTTCTCTAATGAAATTTGCCCCACCATAGTTTCTCATCAAGTATGCCCCCAGTGCATAAGTTTTAGAGTAATTGATAAGCTCTTCCTCTTCTTTTGAGCTCCACTTTAGAAGATTATAATCGTTGTGAGAGTTGTACAGAGGCAGTCTGCCATTAGAGTTGCGGGTATATCCTGCCGAAGAAGTGGCATAGGGAACACCTCTAGGTCCATCGGCAAGAATTTTAGTGGCAACTAAGTCTTCTACACATTGAGCAGCCATTTCATTTATTGCGGTATTCCCTTCTTGACCTGTTAAGATGTTGTGTTGATAAAAATAGATCATGTGCGTAAACTCGTGTGCCAATGTCGATATCAGCTCCATGGGCCAATAGTGTGATAAGCTCCATGCTCCATCAGTAGTTTTTGCAAAAAGAACCGCATCGATGACAAACATTAGCTTCTCATTAGAATCGGAATAAGTGCTTCTAGTGAAATTATCTCTCGCATAAAAGTAACCCAATGTTACAGAACCCGTACCCGCATTGTTGTCATTGTCAATATCGGTGAGCCATATATGTATATCGTCTGTGTCTGCAATTAAATCACTAGCTCCTGTATCTCCCCATGGGTCGCCTGCTGCATTCGTTACCCACTCATATATATCATTGTCATTGCCAGGGCTCAGAAATTTAGGAGCAAACTCATCTACCATTTGTTGCGTAACTTTGGTTTTCTTTTTACTTCCTTGCTCCCAACAATTATCAGCCACCCACACATATAAATTTTTGTCATGAGCTGATATCACTTTTCTTACTGTCGATTTTACTTTTTTACCTTTATCATCGTATAATTCTTCGCTAGAGCCAATTGCAAGATTTGCGCTTCTAGTTGTCAAACTTCGTTGATGTTCTGTTTTGCTCACCCTTGTTTCGGAACGTATAGTAGCATCATTATTAAATTTAGTGATAGAAGGCTTTCCTGAAACAACAAACGACGATGTTTGAGAGCTGGCTCTACTTTGCATCACTTTGTGCATTGTTGTTGTTGCAACATTACTCTTCAGTAGAGGAAGTGGTGTTCGTTTCGTTTCGTTTGTATTGGTGAAAACAAAATAGACATCCTTTTGGTCAAGATTATTTAATTGAAAAATAAAGTTCTCTGGCGCATCTATATGTTGTACGGTCTGCGATGAACCTACAATCACATTCTCTCCTTCCGAGCCAAAGATATAAACCTCCCATGCAAGCGAGCTCTCTGTATAGCCTGTTTTAAAAGTTTTTGCTTTTATTGTCGTATTCACTTCTATAACAAACTCTCCGGTATAGAGCTCAGATGCTTCTGTTGGTTCGCTATCATCTAGTGTATATCTGATTTCTGCGCCCTCAGTTGCAGTAGTCATGCTTATAGTTTGAGCATCTGTGTAAAATTTTCCAGCAGGGCTTACAATGGGCGTTGCTACTGGAGTACCTTCTTGAATTATTGTAAGTTTATCTTGAAGCGTAGTTTCAATGTTTTTTATGAAAACATCGGTAGTTCGCATATCAAGGCTGCTATTTTCTTTAATTTTGAATGTAATTATATCGGTTCTCAATGCCCTTGTAGTGGTGTTAGATACCCAACTCTTTGCATCGTTGGCAATAATTATCTCGTAGTCTTCCACGTTGGTTTCTAGCTCTATCTCTAAAGTTTGGCTCTCATTTGATAGTTGTTCGGTAGTGTTTGAGAGCGATATGGCGTCTTTTTGAGATTGATATACCTCTACAGTCTCAATCATTCCCTTTATGGTAATACTTATGGTACAACTCCTAGGTTCAAACGTATCATTGGCTTCTGCTACAATTGTAATGCTTCTATCCGAAGTGCTGCCTCTTGGTTGGGAGATAGAACACCACTCTTCTGACGATCTAGCAGTCCAATTTCTAGTTGCTGTAAACTCAATAACCTTTGTGCTTTTAGTATTTGCAAGATTTATTTTCGATTCATTGATAGAGATAAAGGGTTCTTCCTCTTTTTCACAAGAAAGAATCATTAAAAAAAGAGATAATAAAAACAGGATATATTTTGTCATAATTCACTTGCTTAGCATCTGTTGGATAGGTGAATTTATTTGGTTGGTTGTCAGATTGCCTGTAGTTTAGCTATATGGTGCTGTTGTAGGTGTTTACACAACAATAAATATATCTAAAGCGTAGCAATCTTTTTTTTTGATAACAAACAAAGATAGATATATTTTTAAATAAACATGCATTTTGAAAATTATTAGTTTGATTCTGGCACTTTTTGCGTATTTAGTTTTGCGTGATGATAAGGCACAAGTAAAAAGACTTGCACCAGCAAAAGTCCATTAATAGAGGAGATTTGGGTGTGGAAAGTGAGCTAAATGCTCACGCAACAATAAAATAATAAAAAATAGTAGTGCTTTTATTTATAATTATCAATAGTTTCTATGAGCTATAGTTTCGCTCCATAGTATGCTTTTGATTGCTGTTTCAGCTAATAAACATCGAAAAACATCAATGTTTGCTAGTTTTATGTCATTGTGTTATAAAAAATCTATTATCTTTGCACTTCCGTTTCATGTATTATGCATGAAATACGAAAGTTTATAGTTAAAAATAGTGCTTGTGAAATAAATTAATCTATATTTGTACATGTGTCCTATTTCTAATAAGTATAAAAGTTGATTACAGGTTGATTTTCAGCCATTTTAAGTAAGTAGTCTTTGCAAGAAAACGACAAATACTGCGTTACTCTCGTTTTTGAAACAGTCATTTACTTATGTAAACTCCTTAATTTCAAAAACTTCGAAAGCCTTGTCTTTGCCATTTTTTTGTCAAAGACTTTAAATAAGGGGTTTTCTTGCAGCCACTAAGTAACAGAAGGTGTATTTACAAAAACTACTCTCTTATATCAGGGGTCGAGCAAATCAAAAGTAAAACAGTGCAAGAAGGTGAAATGCAATTGGGTATAAATAAAAGTAATGAGATGTAAATAGAAAAAAAATAAAAACAGAAAAATTAAAACCAAAAAATGTGAGAACGAAAATAAATACTAAAAAGAATATTAGTAACAAGTGTAATTTTAAAGTAGATTTTTTTATGAAAAGAAAATTAATGCTATTTTTATCCCTACTTTTTATAAGTATCGGGATAGCAACTGCTCAGACTCAAGTGAGAGGGGTAGTGGTAGATGAAGCTGGAGAACCAGTTATCGGAGCAACTATACTCATTAAAGGAACCACGCAAGGAACCATTACCGATTTCGATGGTAATTTTGCGTTGACCACTCCTACAAATGCAACACTTGTTGTTTCGTATGTGGGTATGATCACACAAGAGTTAGCAGCTAGTAGTAATATGAGAATTGTTATGCAATCAGACTCAGAAATTCTAGAGGAGGTTATGGTTGTAGCGTATGGTACAG
>CAZUHZ010000194.1:0-4025 GCA_964620895.1 uncultured Dysgonomonadaceae bacterium
TTTCAATTATGAATGTGGTATGAGGTGTGCAATATTCAATTTTACTTTTCTGAAAACGCTTGCACTATAAATTATGTAATGAACTATCTAACCTTTTAATAAATTAGTCGTAACTTCGTTGCTTCAAATAAATAGCAAATAGAATTATATATGGAGCAATTTATAACGGACTTATCTCATCATTTTGCACTGCCTTTTACAAATCCAGTACTTATTTTTGCGCTGCTTTTGTTTATAGTACTCTTATCACCCATGTTGCTGAAGCGCCTCAATGTGCCAAGCATTATAGGGTTGATTCTAGCAGGAGTTTTAATAGGTCCACATGGGCTCAACTTCATACCCAATGGTGAGGCTATAAACATGTTTTCTACTATTGGACTTCTTTACATTATGTTTATTGTTGGGTTGGAGCTCGACTTGAAGGAGTTTAAAGCCAATCAAAACAAGAGTGTGGTGTTTGGTATATTCACATTTATCATACCTCTTGCCATTGGCTATCCTGTAATGAGGTATTTGCTTGGCTATGATGTGTATGCCAGTTTTTTGACTGCAAGTATGTTTTCTACTCACACGCTAGTAACCTACCCAATTGTTAGCCGTATGGGTGTGTCAAAGAATCAGGCGGTAGCCATCACTGTGGGCGGAACAATACTGACCGACACAGCAGTGCTTATTATTTTGGCTATTATTATCAATAGCCATGAGGGAGCCTTCGAGTTTCAATTCCTATTGAAATTGCTCATCTCATTAATTATTTTCTCAGGAATTGTGTTTTTTATTATTCCCAAGATTGCTAAATGGTTTTTCGAGAAGATGGAGAGCGAAAAATATTCGCACTACATCTTTGTGGTGTTTATTGTGTTTGTAGCTGGTTTTTTAGCTGAGCTTGGTGGTATAGAACCAATTATTGGAGCATTTGCGGCAGGACTGGCACTCAACAAATTGATACCTCACAGCTCTGCGCTTATGAACCGAATTGAGTTTATAGGAAATGCTCTTTTCATTCCCATTTTCCTTATCTCTGTGGGAATGTTGGTAGATATATCGGTTATTTTTGAAGGTCATCAAGCAATTTTAATAGCTGTAGTTTTATCTGTAGTTGCTCTGTTTGGAAAGTGGATGGCAGCTTTGTTTACGCAAAAAACGTTTAAATATTCGGTTGCACAACGCAACATTATATTTGGTCTTAGTTCGTCGCATGCCGCCGCTACACTTGCTGTTATATTGGTGGGTTTCAAAGCAGGTGTTATTGATGAGTATATTTTGAACGGGACTATCATTCTTATTCTGATAACCTGTATTGTTGCATCGTTTGCAACGCAAAAGGCTGCCAAAGAAATTGCTATTGCCGAAGAGGATGAAGATATCATTCCTGCTGAACTAGGTCATTATGCACAAGAGAAGATATTGGTGCCAATAGCCGACCCTAGCAACATTGGTAAGCACATTGAGTTGGCTATGTTGATGAAAGATAAAAAATCGGTCAACTCTATTTCACTCCTAGGCGTAGTGCCCAACAATGAGCAGGCCGAAAAAAATATAATTACTTTTAAAAAGAGACTGCAAGAGCAAGTGTCTGATGCCATTGCTGCCGATATGGAGGTGGATGTAATTGCAACTATCGACCACAATGTGGCGGGCGGCATTGTGCGTACTGCTCGCGAAGTAATGGCAGATATTGTTATTATAGGGTGGCCTGGCAAAGTGGGCGTGCTAGAGAAGCTGGTGGGCGACAAGGTGGACTTGATTATTAAAAATGTGGATAAGAACCTCTTTATTTGTCACATAGAAAAGAGCATGATTTCGCATAAACGAATTGTTGTGGTTTCGCCTCCTCTTGCCGAGAAAGAACTTGGTTTTGATGTTTGGGTAAACAAAATTGTGCAACTTTCACAAGAACTCACCTTGCCTGTTCTGCATATAGGTCATCCCGAAACTCAGGCGCACATTGCTAGTCAAGAGAAATTGAAAGCCAACTTTGCGTTCAAAGAGTTTACCGATTGGAATAATCCTCTTTTGTGTAGTGCTGAAATAAGAGAAGACGATATATTTGTTTTGGTTTCGGCACACCAAGGATATATATCCCACCTTCCAGTATTGGATAATTTGTCAACACGCATCGAAAAGAGATTTCCTGATGTTAGTAGAATAGTTATATATCCCAAACGTTACACAGCTAGCACTTTAGTAGAGAGTAATGAGTATATATTTGTTTCATAGGGGTTTGTTTAAAAAAAATATTTTTCAACTTTAAAAAGAAAATGAACTTTAAATTTATTATCCGATTTGTCTCCATTGTGTTGGTTGCCATTATGCTTGTTGCATGTGGCTCATCAAAAAAAACATTGACCAAAACTCCCCAACTATATCCTAAGCGTGAGTTCCGAGGTGCATGGATTCAGACTGCTTGGCAGTCTCGCTATCAGCAGATGAACAGCGCTGCCATGAAGCACTATATAGTAGAGATGGTGAGAAAACTAGACGATGCTGGGATAAATGCTGTGATATTTCAGATTCGTCCCGAAGCGGATGCTTTTTATAAATCAGATTTAGAGCCATGGAGTAGATTTCTTACTGGCAGGCAGGGTGTTGCTCCCGATGATCCTACATTCGACCCCCTAGAGTTTATCATCGATGAATGCCACAAACGAGGAATGGAGCTGCATGCATGGATGAATCCTTATCGGGTAAAATCTAGTATGATGACAGAGTTGGCATCCAATCATCTTTATTGGGATGAACCCTATCGATTTTTGGAGTACAACAATCAACTATTTTTTGACCCTGGATTGCCCGAAAATCGTGGGTTTATTAATGCAGTTGTTCGCGACGTTGTGTCTCGCTACGATGTTGACGCCATTCACATGGACGACTATTTTTATCCTTATCCTAAAGCTGGCGAATCTTTCCCCGATGATGATAGCTTTAATAGCTACGCAGCATCGCAAGGCTATGCTGCAAACCAACGCGACGATTGGCGACGCAATAATGTGAATCTGCTTATTCAGCAAGTGAAACTAACCATTGCAGGCACCAAGCCTTGGGTAAGGTTTGGCATTAGCCCGTTTGGCATATATAGAAATAAAAGGAACACGCCCGATGGCTCGGGAAGCGATACCAATGGGTTGCAAAACTATGACGATTTGTATGCCGACATTAGATTGTGGGTAGAGAAAGGTTGGATAGATTATAATATGCCTCAGGTTTATTGGGAGATTGGTCATCAAGCGGCTGATTATACTACTCTTGCAAATTGGTGGAACGCCAACAATTTTGAGCAACCGCTCTATATTGGGCAAGATTTGAAGCGAAGTTTAGATAAGAATGAACTAGACGAGAAGATTCGCCAGTCGCGCGCACTCTCTTTTGTAGATGGTAATTGCTATTGGTATGGCTATTTAATTTTAGAGAACTATGCCGATGTTTTCAACACGCTCGCATCAAGTACTCATCGGGCAAAGTCGTTGATTCCTGCCTATACTCACATGCACAAAGGGCGACCAGCAAAGGTGAAAAAGTTGGTTGACGTATTTACCGAGGACATGCACTTTTTGACGTGGGAGAGTGATATGCAATCGCCCAGCCCTGAGTCGGCAAACTATTTTGTGGTCTATCGCTTCAGAAAAGGGGAGAAGGTAGATATTAACAGTGCAACCAATATTGTAAAGACCACGAAAGACAATTTCTATGTGCTTCCTTATGAAAATGGGAAGACAAACTATACGTATGTGGTGACTGCTGTTGACTCGTTTCACAATGAATCGAAGGTTGCAAAGGTGAAGGTGAAGCAGTAGGATTTTCTTGGGTCATCTACAATATTATGTGTTTTGGTTATTTCTTTTATTAAACCCACAGCTTGCGATCGGGTTACCCCAAGGCGCAGGGAATAATTATTAATGATAAATGGTGAATTGTTAATGGTTGTGCTAAAAAAGATTTGAAGATAGTAGATTGCTAACGAAAAATCCCTTAAGGGATGACATTATTATAGTAACGCAATAGTTGAGAGCTGAACCAAACCCCAC
>CAZUHZ010000195.1:0-4011 GCA_964620895.1 uncultured Dysgonomonadaceae bacterium
TGTTGGTATTCAGTGTAGTATTAGTTTTTGAAGAATGGTTTTAATTATTATATGACTATGAGAAAAAGCACTTTATTAGTATTTACAATCTTTCTAACAAGCACTTCTTTTTTGATTTCTCAAAATCAAACAATAAAACAAATTGGCGATACTAACGAACAGCCAAAACAAGAAAATTCTATTATTGCTGATAGCGCAATTGTAGCACCCGAAAGCTTTGATGAGAGTATAGATAGTTTGCTCACTAATTGGCAAATAGTTTTCTCAAAAACTGACAATCAATGTATTGAAGGGGCTAATATAGTTTATACCGACTCGACATATATACAAAGATTATACAGCCTACCTACCAAAATGGAGCTCTCGTACAATCCAGTTGTCAATTCCTACATTGAGATGTATTCTAAGCGACGTCGCGATTTGGTGAGCTATATGTTATCGTTGGGCAACTATTATTACCCAATGTTCGAGGAGGCATTAGATAGGCATGGTTTGCCATTAGAGCTCAAATATCTGCCTGTTATAGAGTCAGCATTAAATCCTATAGCAGTGTCGCGAATGGGCGCAACTGGGCTGTGGCAATTTATGTTGAGAACAGGTCAGCAATATGATTTAGAGATAAACAGCTTGGTTGATGAGCGTCGCGATCCATATAAATCTACAGAAGCAGCAGCACGATTTCTGAAAGACCTCTATAATATATATGGTGATTGGAACTTAGTTATTGCTGCCTACAATTGCGGTCCTGGCAATGTGAATAAAGCAATTGCACGCAGTGGTGGTAAAAGCGACTACTGGAGCATTTATTACAGACTGCCCCGTGAAACTCGTGGATACGTTCCTGCTTTTATTGCGGCTACCTATATAATGAATTACAGCAATGAGCATCATATATGTCCCCAAGAGTCGTCCAATGATTTTATGTTGTTGGATACAATACATGTAACAGACCAAGTTCATTTTAAACAGATTTCTGACATACTCGACATTCCAATTGAAGACATTAGAAGATACAATCCTCAATTTAAGAGTGATATAATTCCAGGCAATCACAAGTCTTACGCCTTAGTATTGCCTACAAAAAATTTGTTTGCTTTTATCAATAAGAGCGATGAAATTAAAAACCATAATAAAGATCTTTATTTCACACATCGCAAACAAACACTCACCGATCAGTATGCTGGAACTGTTACAGATGGCAATGTTGTCAACACTTTTTATAAGGTGAAAAAGGGTGACACATTAGGTGGTATAGCTCGTAGAAATAGAACATCGGTTGGACGATTGCAAAGCATGAATGGCATGAGGTCAACAAAGCTCTCAATTGGGCAGCGGCTTATTGTAAGACAAACCGTCAAGCCTGTGGAGGTTGACGATGAAAGGTTGGCATCGAGTGGCGAACTCAAGAATACCTATTACAGAGTTAAATCGGGCGATACGCTAGGAGCACTTGCTCGAAGACATGGAACTACTGTGGCTCAACTAAAGCGAATGAATGACATGAAATCGGCAAGTTTATCTATAGGTAAAAACCTTGTTGTGAAACAAGAAAGAGTAGCACCAGAGCTTGATAAGAAAGTTGAAGTTGCCAAAGCTGAAGTCGTAAGAAACTATCCAAAGATTGATAAACCTTCGGTATTAAGTAGCCAAAATATAATAAATGAATATATCGAAAAGGTCAACGAAGAAAAGTTAAACAATTTATACGAAGTTACTATTCTGTAGCACCGCTTTTTGAGAAAAATGAAAAGTGAACACTTCCATACTTGCGTTCTTCTTTAAAAAAAGGATGCTGGGTGAAACTGTTTGTTTTGGAATGCTCCAAAATAAAAATACCATCATCTTTGAGTAATTCATATTCGAATATTTTTGATGGAATAGATTCCAACTCATTCAAATCGTAAGGGGGGTCTGCAATGATGAGGTCAAACGTCTGATTGCATGTTTTCATAAAAGAGAATGCATCAGCTTTTATTGTCAAAAGCTCCTTTGCGTCTAGCTTCTCCTTCACCTTCTGTATAAAAGCATGGTTTTTAGCTACCGATTCAACACTAACAACACGCATACATCCTCGCGACACAAGCTCAAGAGCAATGCCTCCACTGCCTGAGAATAGGTCAAGCGCTTCTGTACTTTCCCATTCAAATTTATTGTTTAAAATATTGAATAAGTTCTCTCGAGCCATATCTGTTGTAGGTCTGGCTTGAAAATTCTTTGGAAGTTGAAATCTTCTTGATTTATATTTTCCGCTTATAATTCGCATAATAGATTTAAAATTTCTGTAGGTATTTCTTTTGCTTCAGTTTTTACTGAAGCAGGTAGTTTAAAAGAGAGTTTCTCTGTTTTAGCAACTACTTTTTTTAGTGTGTCTATACACTCGCTATGGTTGGCTGTTTTGCCAGTGAAGAAAAGCTTGTCCCATTGAGCATTTAGCTCAAGCTCTTCCCATGTTTTCTGTACATAGTAACTATCTTCTAACAGACTGCCCACACTAAATGTTTTAGCAAGGGTGAGTTTGTCTCCAGCAAAGGCTACTATATCCATCTTTTTATCATCATTGAAGTTTACAAAGAGGGCATTAGTATCTTTGTTGTGCAATTTGTAAAAGAGAGGCACAAGAATGGATAAGTGGCTTACATAATTGGGATTAAGAAGTGTTCTCGACAAAAAGCTGTAAACCGACTTGTCTAACCCCCATACAATATTACAGTTGAGCGTTGGTAGCTTATTGCTTATTGCATGTAGTTTGGGACGAAGGTAATTGAAGGAGAGGAAGTCGGTGTTTAGTTTCTTATCGAAGTATTCGTCTGGAACAATTGTTGTTTCCTCGTCCACACAAATCACATTTATCTGTTTGTAGTTGTAAGAAAAGAAAGAGTAATCAAAGATTAGTTTCTCCAAGTTTTTTAAATAGTCGCTATTTTGGCGAAATGAAACGCTGTTTTGATAGAAAACTGTTTCATCGGAAGGGCAGTGAATAGAAAAATAAAATCCACCCGGCGTTAGCCGAATGGATAGTATATATTTCTTAGATTCTGCGAAGTCGATATTATCTGGTAAAAACATAAATCTCTAATAAGAGTTTTTGCTAGCTTTTATTGAATCTACATAAGGTTGTGATAGCGTGCATCTACTGATTTTGTGGAACTAGTAAATTCACTATGTGTGTCGTTTCCCCGAACGAAGTTTGTTTCTTATCCTTTCAGGAGTTTACTCCCAGTTACCAGCGTTGTTGTTTGCTGTTTTGATAGAACCAACTTGCATACCTGGATATCTGTCGCCTGGTAAACTTCTTACATTTTCAAGTAATAGATTGAGTTCGTTTTTATTCAAATCACCCAAGTATGTAGTGTATGGAGTTTTTGCTTCAAAAACATTTATAGTAAAACCCGATGAAGTTTGTAATGTATCTGTTGCCATTGCAAATTGTGCTCCGTTTCCATAAGGAACGAAACGCAATGAATCGGGTGAAAAGTTTCTGCGATTGCCGAAACGATCTTCAGTTACAGGTACAAAAATTGAGTCGCGTTGAAGTTGCGGTCTATTATTTTCTTCGTCCCACAAACCTTCTTTCTTTATTTTCGCTACATTATTTTCGCGAATTATTTCCATAGCTTTAGACTCAGTCATTCCTGCATCCAATTGCTCTTCAGTCAAGTCTCCTCGCTTCTGTAGCAGAGCTACTTTCCCATGTTTCACGAAGTTGGTCAAAGAGTCGAAACTAGCTGTGTACTCTCCTTTTATTTCACGATAAGCCACTTGCGCTGTACGTATATCAATAAGTCTTTGCTTAACAGCTTCGTTGCGGATTTGACTTTCTTTGTTAAAGTCAATAGGTCCTTGAATACTTTTAATGCATAAGAAAACCAATAGACCAATGGCAACAACTAACATTCCTTTTACTAATACTTTCATGGACTTTTTTCCTTTTTATTATTTTGTATTAAACTGATTTGCTTTTATTAGATTACAAATTTAGAAAAAGAATGATAATTGTGCTACTTTTACGCT
>CAZUHZ010000196.1:0-4010 GCA_964620895.1 uncultured Dysgonomonadaceae bacterium
ATCATAACCCAGAAGATGAGATAGATACGTCCTTGTTAAAATCAAGTTGGGTTAGATGGATATTATTTACAATAACCCATTACAAATTGAGTGAAAATAGAAGGAGCAAATGATTAATATCATCTGCTCCTTTTCAATTTTATAATAACCTTTAAGCTAAGCTATAGATTGATTATAATTCTTTTACTCTAATGTTTCTAAACTTAACTACCGACCCATGACCTAAAAAGCCAATATGCCCGCTCTTGTTTAATAAACCAGGGTGGTCTTTTCCGTCAATCGTTCCATTTTTAGAGGCTTCACGAATGTTTCCATCTAATATGGTTGTTCCATTAAGGATTATTTTTATGTTATCACCATCTGCTATAACTTCTTGATAGTTCCATTCGCCTAATGGTTTCAGAAAACCTCTTTTAGCTGGTATCACACCATATACAGACCCGTGAAATTGATACTCTGCTAAGTTTTTGTACGCTTCAGCATCGTTGTCAAGTATTTGAAGTTCCATGCCCGCATAGGCGGCATCAACTCCCATAGGAGTGCGAATGCCCAAGCCATTGTTAGCACCTTCTGTCAGTTGAAACTCAAAGCGGAATACAAAATTGTCATACTCTTTTTTTGTATATAAGTTTCCTCCAGAACCAGTACCAGGATAGACAACTATATTTCCATCTTCAATTACATAATCTGATGTATTTCCTGTCCAACTGTGCATGTTAGTTCCGTCGAAAAGCACTTCAAAGTTTTCTTTCTTTTCCTCATTGGATAATTTAAATGGCTCGGGACGCTCTAGTTCTTTGATATAAATGTCGCGATAAGCAACTTCGCTACCATGTGCTTGCAATTCTATTTGCTCTATAGGGAAGATAGGTTGACTTCTGTCCCAAAAGTTCTCGAGAATTACATTGTCAACTACTAATTCGCCATTCAAAAGAACTGTTACGCGGTCTCCAACCATTTTTATATAAAATGTATTCCACTCGCCCAATTTTAAATCGGCAACCTTTAGTGGAATGCTTTCGTGGGTTACATTGTTATAGAGCCCTCCCGATCCTACTTGAGCACCAACATTGGTACGACTGATATCCCAAATTTGTACTTGAGGTGTGCCTCGTAAGTAGATACCTGCATCGGGTTCTTCTCCTGGGAAAAGTTTCCAATCAACAAGCATTTCAAAATCGCCATACTTTTTTTCTGTACAAAGGTTATTCCCTTTACCAGTGAAGAAAATGTTGCCATCTTGAATAATCCAATTTTCTGCTGCCTCTTTATCAGCTTTAGCTTGTGCAGTGGCTAGTTCTTTCTTGCTCATTTTGCTACGAGCAATTGGATTTTCCACTAGCCCTTTCCAACCCGTGAGGTCTTTGCCATTAAAAATAGAAACATAGCCATCATCTGATGGAGTTTCATTCAGAAATTTCTTTATAGCTTCTCGTTGATATCCTGCATCTGGATTGTCTAAAGCCTGGCTAACTTTATTTAAGATAGAGATAACCTTTACATTTGCAAATGAAGGATTGTCTAAAGCCAATTTCATAGAAGCTTGTGCTGCTTTATCTTTTAGAGCTGGTACATCCATGTACGATTCTAACAAGAGCAATGCTTGATACATATTTGTTTTGCCAAGCTGGTCAATAATGTTGCCTTTTTGGCTGTCATTAGTTGACATTTCAAGTGCTTCGCGCAAAAATAGATATTTAACTGCTTGTGTTTGGTCAGACTTAACAACTGTATTAACGATAGCGTCAACAGCCTCACTCTTTTGAGTATTGTCTTCGCTATTTCGTGCAATTTCAAGAAGAGGATAAATAACATCGAAAGACTTCCAAGAAGTTAATGCTTCAAACGCAGCACGCTTTTGCACGCTCGATGAGTTTTTATAATCGTTCAATAGTTGATTCATAGCTTCCTGTGTCCCTGTGTAAGCCATAGCTGGGTAGTATAGCTGACTTTTAACTTCTGGCTTGTTTGCTTGCTTGGCAATAATCTCCATTTGCTCATCAGCCGAAAGCTCCGACAATGAAGCATTGACAGCTTTTTGTAAAGCGGGAACAATGTCTGTCTCGTTTTTTTCGAGAAGTATAAACAAGTCATTTAAGTTGTCTTTTGTTACAACATATTGCAATGTATTTGCAGCCTCTGCTTTCACAATTTGGTTGTCAGTAAATAATTGATTGTACACCATATTGTATTGACTCTCCATTCTGCGACTAGCAATAAGTTTTAAAATTGCAATTTTACCTTGGTCACTACTATCATTAAATACAGATGCAAGTACGTAAGACATGTCACCATTGTAGGTAGTGAGTGCATCTTTTGCTAAGCTAATAGTTTCCTCGTTGTCACTCTTTAGCAAGCCTGCCAATTTGAGCAGTGCATCTTCATTGCCAATTTTTGCTAATGAACGAATTGCTGCAGCTTTTAAAAGAGGATTGTCTGATTGTGTGAATTTAGAAATTTCAGGTACAGCCTTGTTCATCTTATTGTTGCCCATCCAGTAAACAATGGGTATTTGTGTTTCAGGGGAAGCCTTATGCAGTGATTTTATTAGTGCTTTGTACTCCTTGTTGTCTAAACTCTTTGGAAGCATACCTAAGGTCCTTGCCACTAATGAAGGATTCGCATCTTTAAGAGCATATTTTATAAGTTTTGATTTGTTCTCGCTAGGTATGTTCATAAGAAGTTCCATGCCTGCAATTTGCAAATCAACTTGATTTTGTTTGGCTCCTGTTTTTAGCAGAGCGTGAGCTTCTTTTCTTGCTTTTTTAGGGTCACTCTTTTTTAATGTTTGCAGCAATGTTAGATACGATGCTGTAGTGCTTTCTTTGCCATAAGTAAATTTTTCATCTTTGGCTGCTTTCATCAAAGGCTTCAAAGAAGCACTTGTTCCTAGAGAGCCTAAAGCTTTTTGGACAGTTTTTTTATAGTTAAGAGATTCAGCATCTTCTAAGAGGTTTAGCAATAGCTCTTCAGCGTTTTTACTGCTTGTTTGTGCAATTGCATTCACCAGTTGTATCTTCATATCTTCTGAAGTAGCAACTTTTAGTGCTGCTATTAAGGCATCGTTTGCTTTAGCAGATTTCATAGTTGCCAATGCTTGAGAAGCAGGTCCGACAAATCTTGTGTTTGTTAAGAAAGAAGCTAACACCTCAATGCTCTCTTCTCCACCAATCATTTCTAGTTGGCGAATGATAAAAGCTTTAGTTTCATCGTGGAACTCCATTCCAAGAGCTTTTTTGTAAGTGTTTGTAGCTTCCAATCGTTTTGCCTCGTCTTTTGCCACAAAGTTAGTCCATCCACTTAGTGCAAAATCTGTCTTTTCATTGCTCTTGGGTCCTGGTTCGTTTATGCTTTTTATTAGACTCATTAATCCCTCTTCGCCGGTGCCAGTTAAATCAGTCATCAATTGATTGTACTGTTCGGGTGTTTCTGCAGGGAGTTGAGTTAAAACATCTGCTACAATAGTTGTAACAGTTCTGTTCTTTGGTGTTTGAGCTGATAGTCCGCCAAAAGCAAATAGGCTGACTAACAATAACGCTATATAATTATTAAATTTTCTCATTTTGTTATATTGTAATTTTTATGGATTAAATGCTCCAAGGTGAGCGCATTGGTTGATCGAGCAATCTGTTTGCTTCGGTGTCATTAATAAACACTTCATTTACGGGGTCATATTCCAAAGTTCTATTCAGTCTAAGTGCAACTGCTCCCATATTAACAATAGTGGCTGATCTATGTCCATTCATTTCGTTCAGTGCATATTTTTGACGTGTATGTATGCTTTCGATAAAATCAGTGTTCTGTGCTGGAGGCTCTGGAAAATCTGCCAATTTCTTTTCCCAATTTGGTATATCGCAAACAAAGTTTTTATATACGTTTCCATTAGGACCTGCAATATAAGGTGTGTTTGGTTCACCATGATCGCCACCCCATAATACAATCTGACAACCATCATCGTAAGTGTAGGTGATGCTTCTCCAAGTTCCTACAGCATCGGGGTGCTGTTGAGG
>CAZUHZ010000197.1:0-3998 GCA_964620895.1 uncultured Dysgonomonadaceae bacterium
CCTTTGCGTCTTTGCGCCTTTGCGAGAATTTTTTCTTTTCTGCATTCGCAGCACACCCCCATACCACATAACTCATACATGCGTGGTACTGTTATTGAAAAAGGACAGGTCGCGACCTGTCCCTACAAGCTTATGGAAATGACCAATCTGTTTACTGCTCACTGTTTACTCATTACTGCTCACTGTTCACTGCTCACTGTTCACTGTTTATTGCTCCCTTAAATCAACCAGCGCTTTGCGCCTTAGCGTCTTCTCGAGCAATTATTCTTGTATGTTCTCTCAGGGAAATGACCAAAAGCAGTGTTTTGTATAATTTGATCATCTTACACAAATTACTGTTTCAACCACCGATCGAACCACTTTGCAAACTCGCGTTGAAACAACACACCATTTTGAGGTTGTGCAATCCAATGGTTTTCATCGGGGAATATAAGCATGCGTGCTGGTATGTCTTGCAGTTTTGCGGCATTGAATGCCATCATTCCTTGTGATGCTAGAATGCGATAATCCAACTCGCCATGAGTAATCATGATGGGTGTGTTCCATTTATCCACAAATTTGTGGGGCGATGTGGCATAAGTTTTTTGTGCCGTAGCGTTCGATTTGTCCCAGTAGGGTCCACCCATATCCCAGTTGGCAAAGAACATCTCTTCTGTCTCTAGGTATTGTGCTTCGAGATTGAAGATGCCTGCGTGTGAAAGGAATGCTTTGAAGCGGTTGTCATGATTTCCAGCTAACCAAAAGACAGAAAACCCACCGTAACTAGCTCCTGTGCAACCCAAATTGTCTTCGTCAACAAAAGGTTCTTTTGCCAATGCATCTATTGCAGAAAGGTAGTCGCGCATATTTTGTCCACCATAATCACCACTTATTTGCTCGTTCCACTCTTGTCCAAATCCTGGCAAACCACGGCGGTTTGGAGCTACTACAATATAACCATTAGCTGCCATCATTTGCAAATTCCAGCGATACGACCAAAACTGGCTTACAGCACTTTGAGGTCCACCTTGACAATAAAGCAATGTTGGGTACTTCTTATTAGCATCGAAATGGGGAGGATACACTACCCATGTAAGCATTTGCTTATTGTCTGATGTAGTAATCCATCTCTCTTCTACTTCGCCCATAGCGAGTTGGTCGAGTATATGTTTGTTTTCGAACGATATCTCTGTGGCTTCGCCATTATTGATGTTTACTGAATATATTTCTGTTGGCTGTGACATTGATTGACGTTTAGCAATCAAACCTTCACCACCCAATGCAACTGATGTATAGTCATGCTTGCCTGATGTGAGCGTTTTTACCTCTTTTGTCTCCATATCTATAGAGAATAGTTGAGTTTTAGCCTCAACAACTGCAACAAAGTAGAGTGTTTTGTTGTCTGTGCTCCAAATGAAATCATCTACATTGTTGTCAAAGTCTTCTGTTAGGTATGTTTTCTCTTTTGTAGCCATATCCATTACAAACAATCTGTTTTTGTCTGCTTCGTAGCCATCACGCTCCATGCTGAGCCAAGCAATATATGAACCATCGGGTGAAAACTGAGGACTGGTATCGTAACCCATCATACCTTCTGTAAGATTATCGGTTGTTTTATCTTCCAACGAGTACATGTATAGATCGGAATTGGTTGACTCGGCATATTCTCTGCCTGTTTTCTTTTTAGATGTATATACAATCGATTTGCTATCGGCAGTCCATGCAAGGTGACCTGTACCACCAAAAGGAAGTAGCGGTGCTTCATACGGTTCGCCCTCCAAAAGGTCAACATGATCAACTAGCTTTCCATTCTTGATAGTTGCATAGAATGTATGTGGAATTTCGTCCACCCAATGATCCCAATGTTTATACATCAAATCGTCCACTATTCTTCCTGTAGCTTTGGGTAAGTCGGGATAGTGTTGAGGAGCGGTCTTTACACTCTTCACCTTTTTAATGTACATTACCTTGCTTTCGTCAGGCGAGTATGTAAACCCCTCGATGCCACCTTCGATATCGCTTATACACTCCATGCCACTCCCATCGGAGTTCATTTCCCATAATTGAGTAGTGCCTTCGTGGGGGCTTAAAAAAGCAATTTTATTGCCACCGTCAATCCATTGAGCACTGCTCTCGTGGTTGTTGGTAAATGTGAGTTGCTTCTTTTCAGAACCATCCACATTCATTTTAAAAATCTCGGTGTTTGTTTTGTTCTCTTCAATGTCAACAAAGGTTACATGATAGAGCAACTCCTCGTTGTTGGGAGAAACTTGCACATCGCCAATTCTGCCAAAACTGTGAAGTACTTCGGGAGTCATTATTCCGTTTTCAATAGTTGGAGATGCTTTTCCGATAATTGATCCTAAATGACTTGAATCTCCTTTCTTTCCACCATTACATGACGATAATAGTGCAGTGCAAATAATTGTCATCAAAAATATTTTTGAGTTCATAAATATAGGTATATGAGTTAAGTATATATATCTGTTTGTTTATTCAATAATACCATCTTTCATGCTGATGGTTCTGTCGGTTAGTTGTGCCAATTGCGTGTCGTGGGTTACAATCACAAAAGTTTGATCCAACTCGTCACGCAGTTTAAAAAAAAGTGAGTGCAACTCATCTTTATTTTCCGTATCTAAGCTACCCGATGGCTCGTCGGCAAATACAATCATAGGATTGTTGATAAGAGCTCGCGCCACTGCCACGCGCTGCTTTTCGCCACCCGACAATTCGGCTGGTTTGTGAAATTTTCTATCGGCTAGACCCATTAGCTCTAGTATATTGTTGGCTTCTTTGTTGGCTTGCGAACGATCTTTCTTGCCAATCAATGCAGGTATCATGGTGTTTTCGAGTGCTGTGAATTCAGGAAGCAGTTGATGAAACTGAAAAACGAACCCTATGTTTTTATTTCTGAAATCAGAAAGCTTGCGGTCGTTATATTTGGTTACATCGTTGCCTTCGAAAATTACTTTACCAGAATCTGGTTTGTCCAACGTACCCATTATTTGCAGTAATGTGGTTTTTCCTGCACCACTTGGTCCTACTATTGAAACAATCTCACCTTTACTAATGGTCAAATCAATGTTTTTCAATACCTGAAGGCTACCAAAACTTTTATTTATACCTTGTACCTTAATCATATATGAGTATTATGGAGTAATTTTATTTGTTGCGAACTATCAATATGCGAAGGTACGGAAAAATGAAATATTAACAAAGTTATTTTTTTAATGAAGAGTTAAGAATGAAGAACTAATAGGTAAGTAGTGTGCTGTTGTAGGGGCAACGGCTTGCCCTAGACCTTTGAATGCACATCACCCTCAAGCAAAGTTTTATTGCATTGGTTTGCATTGGCAGTGCTGGTTAGTTTTAAAGGGTTGTGATATATCGGTAGGGGTGAACCCCGCCTCTAGAGTCATCTTATTATACTATTAACACAAACAAACAGCACGTCAAGTTGTTTATTACTTAAATAACAAGGAAGAAAAAACAGAACATGACAAACTTACACGACTTTCGCAAAGATTATAAACGAGACACACTGTCTAGAAATGAGGTAAGCGAAAACCCTATTGCTCAATTTGAAAAGTGGATGAAAGAAGCCATTTCATCGGAAACTGTAGCAGAACCTAATGCAATGACCTTGGCAACCTCTACTCCCGAAGGAAAACCATCGGCAAGAGTTATATTGCTAAAAAGCTTCAATGAAGAGGGTTTTGTATTTTACACCAACTATGAAAGCAGAAAAGGAGTTGAATTGGCACACAACCCAAATGCGGCTATTGTATTTGACTGGCACGTAATGGAACGCCAAGTAAGAATTGAGGGAGTTACAAAAAAGGTATCGGCAGAAGAGTCTGACAAATATTTCTACTCACGCCCCAAAGGCAGCCAGGTAGGCGCATGGGTATCGCCCCAAAGCTCTTTTATAGATGGGAGAGAAGAATTGAAAGCTAGACAAGCTAAAATAGAAATTGAATATAAAGGAAAATCTATCACTCGCCCACCCCATTGGG
>CAZUHZ010000198.1:0-3975 GCA_964620895.1 uncultured Dysgonomonadaceae bacterium
TATTCTTCGCTTATTGCTTCGATAGGCTTAATCATCATCGCCCTTTTTGCAGGAATAAACCCTGCAAAAGTACCAATAATAACCAGTACAAATAGAGCAATGATACCTACACTAAAACTAATTTGTGGGTCTTTGAAAAACTGGTCGCTTTGGCTCATCACAATACCAGTAGCCGTAAGCACCCCTACGCCCAGCACAATGCCACCAATACCTGCCAATACAGTAAGCACAACACTTTCGCTTAGTATCTGCCCAATTATATTTGTAGGAGTTGCTCCCAATGCCCTTCTTATACCTATCTCTTTAGTGCGCTCGCGCACCGTCACCAACATAATGTTGCTCACTCCTACAGCCCCTGCAAAGAGTGTACCCAATCCCACAATCCATATGAGCATAGCAATACCAATGCCTAAGTTGTTGAACATATTGAATTGCTCTTCGATGTTCATGTTAAACACAGCATCTTTGTCATCGGGAGATATTTGATGAATATCTTTAAGAGTTTCCACTATCTTTTCTTGTATCACCTTCACTTTTACACCTGGTTTGGCTGTTGCTGCTAAGAAATGAATGATATTTCCTTGATTAAAAGCTTGTTGCATGGTTGAGAAAGGAAGCACCACAGTTTCATCCGTGTCGCCTCCAATATTAGCTAACGCTGTTTTGCGTGCCACACCAATCACCGTGAAGTAGATACCATTCACCCTCACATGCTCGCCCAAGGGGTTTTGTCCAGGATTAAAAAGCACTTCATATATTCTTGTTCCTAAAACGCACACCTTGCGTCGTTCTTTAATATCAATATCATTGATATAACGGCCATACTCCATAACGCTTCGTTCGATTTCGTTATAAACAGGATAAGTACCCTTCACCCCATACGAACCAGACTTCTCGTTGCGCACCACATTGTCGTCGCCTCCACCACCAAATAGCATGGGCGAAAGGTACTCCAACTCAGACACCCTATCTTCTATAATAGGTATATCGCTGTTGAGCATATTCCACGAACGTCCTTTTTGGAAACCTTTGTAGGGTAGGGTGGTTCTATTTGAATTGAAAAATGCAGAGTTGCTGGCAAAGCCCTCCAACTGAGAGTTTATTCCCGTGGATAGTCCATTACCAGCACCCACCATTACCACCAGCATAAACATTCCCCAGAAAACGCCAAAGGCGGTGAGGAAGCTACGCGATTTGTTGTGCGTAATTGTAACCCATATTTCGTACCAACGGTCTAAATCGAACATTTTTATTTAATTGAAAAGTGAAAGTTGAAAATGACTTTCCGCTTTCAGTTTTTGTTGTTTGTTTATTAGTTTAGCGCTCAACGCTCAACGCTCAACGCTCAGCATTCAGCTTTTAGCATTCAGCTTTTAGCAATCAGCATTCAGCTTTTGTCATCTTGAACGTAGTGAAAGATCCCATTAATAATTTCAGAATAGTTGAAAGGATTCCTCACTTCGTATCGGAATGACAGTGGTATTTAGCGTTTAGCAATTAATCATTGTCATACTGAACGAAGTGTGTCTCGTTAATCATCTACTGAATAGTCTGACAGATTCTTCGTTTCACTTAGAATGATAGTATTTTTTTAATCGTTTTCGTAATTAATTATCCGTTTGCTGTTTATATCGAGATGCGGTAAATCGGCGTCTCTACTGTTTATTGATCACAAGACGCAAGTCATTGCGTCTCTACAGTTCGCTGTTCACGAATCACCCATTAACCATACACTATTCAATTCTTTGAGAAGAAAAGGACAAAGACAAGGCTTTCGATGATTTTGAAGTTAAGGAGCTTACATTAGTAAGTGACTGATTCAAAAACTAGAATAACGCAGTGTTTGGTCTTTTATTACAAAGAATTAGTCTTTGCGCATTGCCTCTATTGGTCTAACTCTCACCGCCTTGTAAGCAGGTAGGTATCCTGCCACCACACCAGCCACAATCAATATCAGTGTGCTTATCAGCACATACGCTAAATTTACTGTGGGGTCTCTAAATATAGACATCTGCGGTGTATCGCTAGGCACTTGAGCTGCTGCGGCAGCCGATTGCTCCATCACAAAATTTGCCAGTTCGGTTACACCAATGCCCGCTAGCATGCCAATGTATCCAAAAATGGCTGTGATGATGATTGACTCCAATACAATCAACTTCAGGATAGACATGGGTGGTGCGCCAAGAGCTTTACGGATACCAATTTCGCGTGTACGCTCCTTAACCGACACCAACATAATATTGCTTACACCCACAATACCTGCAATTAAAGTAAATATTCCAATAATAGCAACAAACAGCGTGATTGCTCCAAATATTTTTTGTGTCTCTATATAGCTCTCCTGCGAATTGTTTAAATAGAGTGCCTGCATATCTTCAGCATCAAAATTCATGCTAGAGCCCATTTCTCCTCGCAGCCTCTCGTTGAATGTTTCATTTTGCTCTTTCGTTTCCAAACCTTCTACTGTAAAGGCAATTTGATTGAATTTTTGATTCGGATTATATATCATCTGATAAGTAGAAAAAGGAATGTATGCCCTTGCACCGCCCCAATCAAGCTTTTTGCTATTCACACCCACCACTTTGTACATCAATTCGCCCACCTTTACATACTTGCCAATAGCCGATTGCTCCTTAAAAAGCACCTCCTCAACTTTTTCGTCTATCACTATTATCTTATTCTCGTTTTTGATGTCGAGATTGTTGATAAAGCGACCATCGTTGGGGGCTATTTCCAATTTCTCTATATGCAGGTAGTCAGGCATCACACCCCTTATAGAATATGAACCATATTCACCACCATAAGTAATAGTCATGTTTCTACTAGCTTGCGCCGTAACATGCCTGCTTTCAGCCACCTCATTCCTCACCACATCCAACTCCTTATTGGCAAACTGCAAATTGCGTCCAGATTGCAACCCCTTATATGGTATAGAAGTGCGTCCAGACCACAACCTTACACTATTTACTGCTCGCGACTGAAAATTGTGCATCACCCCATTTTTCAATCCATTGCCAGCACCGAGTAAAATAATAAGAATGAAGATACCCCACGAAACTGAGAGCCCCGTGAGCGTTGTCCTCAATTTGTTTTGGCTGAGTGTAGAAAAAATCTCTTGCAGTATATCTCTCATGCAAAGTTTATATTATTATAGCTTCTGTTTTTGGCACTTCAATCCTACCATCTTTCAGATTAATAATTCGTTTGGTGCAGTCTGCCACAGCCTGTTCGTGCGTCACCATTATTGTAGTGATACCCGTAGCATTTAGGTAAGACATTACCTTCATCACCTCTTGCGAGGTTTTACTGTCAAGAGCACCCGTAGGTTCATCTGCCAATATTATTTTGGGGTTAGATATCATGGCGCGCGCAATAGCCACTCTTTGTTTTTGTCCCCCCGATAGCTCGTTGGGCAAATGGTGTGCCCAATCTTTTAGTCCCATTTGGTCTAAATGTTCCAAGGCAATTATATTGCGTCGCTTCCTGCTCACATTTTTGTAGTAGAGTGGGAGGGCAACATTTTCCAGTGCATTTTTGAAATTAATCAGGTTGAACGATTGAAACACAAATCCAATCATTTCGTTACGATACTTTGCAGCTTTCTTTTCCGATAGGTTCTTTATTAGTTGACCGTTCAAGTAATAGTCGCCCGAATCATAATTATCAAGTATGCCCAATATATTCAACAGCGTTGACTTGCCCGAACCCGATGCACCCATGATTGAAACATATTCACCCTCTTCAATTTCTAGGTCAATATCCTTTAGCACATGAAGCGATATGGCTCCAGTGCGATACGATTTATTTATGTTGTTCAGTTTTATCATTGTTTCTTTGATTGGACTATCGTCAGCAGTGAAAAGTTGCAAAATCCATTATTATTTTACAAATATAGTTTTTATGATACTACTGTGTAGTGCACAATAGTATAAATGTTGGGGTGTTATGCAACTTTAACAAGGCAGTGCAATGTAG
>CAZUHZ010000199.1:0-3946 GCA_964620895.1 uncultured Dysgonomonadaceae bacterium
TTTTCTTCATAATCTTTTCAACATTTAATTTGTGTAGTTCTATTGACCCACTTAACAAGAAATCGTTTACAGTAGTCGTGGTAAATTATGTTAATCCTGTCTTCTTATTAAAACTCTTGCCCAATTATGAAGTGGAATTGACTTCCCCCATTATCTCTACCACCGCCAATTTTATCAAATCCATAAGCCCAGTCTATACCCAACATTCCAATCATTGGAAGATGGATACGAGCACCAACACCCGCTGATCTTTTTAGATCGAAGGGATTAAAATCGCCAACATTTTGCCAAGCATTACCAGCTTCAACAAATGCTATGGCATAAATTGTAGAACTAGGTTCTAGAATTAATGGATACCTTACTTCAAGCCCTAAGCGCGTATAAGCACTGGCATTTCTACCAACGGTACCATTTTGATATCCACGAAGAGCAATTGTTTCAGTAGCATATTGCGATGAGTAGCCTGTCATACCATCGCCGCCCACATCAAATGTTTCGAAAACAGATTTTTTATCACTATTGTAATACCCCAAGAAACCAAACTCGGCACGAGTAGCCAATACAGGAGTACGTTTAATAGCCATTGAAGAGAGAGGAGTATAAGTCCTCATTTTAAATTTCCACTTATGATATTCAAGCCATTTATATTTATCAGGGTTTTCATATCCTTGTTCATCTCTCTCCATGTTTTTATAGTCTTTACCATCCCATAATGAGAAAGGAGGTGTTAAACTCACATTAAATGTAAATTGCGAGCCCATACGAGTATATAATGGATTGTCGATAGAGTTTCTAGCTAATGTAAGATCCAAAGTCAAACTATTGCTCACTCCATTTGGAATTAAAAAGTAGCGCCAATTTTTCATGCGATACAGTTGATATCCCATTTGTCCTTGCAGATAAAAATAGTCGTCGGGCCAATTTAGTCTCTTGCTATATCCAAGAGAAGCTCCAATCACCTCAAATGTTTTGTTTGGGTCGTAAGAAGATTCAAGTATGTCTTGGTAACCACCACCATACATACCACCGCCGTACATGCCTCCACCATACATGCCACCGCCATACATCCCACCACCGTACATGCCTCCGCCACCATACATAGCATAAGGATTTTGGTATGCTCTTTCGCTAATATCCGACTGGCGAGAGTAGAAAGCACTTACAGAAAAACTGTTGGGGCGTTTACCACCAAACCAAGGCTCAATAAATGAGAATTGATAAGATTGGTAGTACTGTCCGTTTGTTTGTGCACTCAATATAAGCGTTTGTCCCTCTCCTTGTGGAATAATGCCACGATAAGAAGATGGATTAAGTAAATTCTTAAGAGAAAAGTTAGTCAACTTCAAACTCAATTTACCCACAAGCCCTGTAATACCCCACCCTGCCGAAAACTCAATTTGGTCGTTTCCTTTAGATACTAAACCATAGGTTATATCTACAGTTCCTGACTCTGGATCGGGTTGTACGTCTGGATTTAAATTCTCTGGATCGAAGTGACCTGTTTGTGCAATTTCTCTAATGGAACGAATGAGTTGCTCTTTACTAAAAACAGCCCCTGGCTTAGTTCTTAATTCTCGTCTAATAACATCATCATAGAGCCTATCATTACCCTGAATATTTACTCGTCTAATGGTTGCTTTACTACCCTCCATCACACGAAGTTCTAGGTCAACCGAATCACCAACTATATTTACCTCTACTGGGTCTATATTCGAAAAGAGGTATCCATTGTTTTGATAAATATTTATTGCTGCATCTTCGTCAGTTACAAGACGCTCTTGCAGTTTCTTTTGATTGTAAACATCTCCACGTTTCATATTCAACTCTCTGTCGAGTTGAAGAGAGTTGTACTGGGTGTTTCCAACCCATTGTATGTTGCGGATATAATATTTAGTTCCCTCATCAACTTTGATATCAATGTTTACTGTCTTATCATCGTGACGGTAAACAGAGTCAGATACAATCTCGGCATCTCTATAACCTAGTTCATGATATTTTTCTAAAATTCTTTTCTTATCAGCCTCATAGTTATCCTCAACAAACTTCTTAGTTCTAAAGAGATTGATAAGTTTGCCTTTTTCGTTTGTCTTTTTCATTGTCCACGCTAGTTTGCTATCTTTTAGCGCTTCGTTTCCCGAAAAATTGATACTGTTTACTTTTATCTTCTCTTTTTTATCAACTGAAATATCAAGAATTACTTGATTTTTATCATCAGGATCGGGCTTTTCCATAATATTTATCTCAGCATCACCAAAAGCCTTATCAGCAAAATAAGACTTAATAATTACTTTAGCCCTGTCAATTTGGTTTGGTGTGATTTGATTACCTTTCACCATTCCTATTTTCTTTTCCAAATCTTCACGCTCACTTTTCTTCATACCCGAATAGTGGATATCTGAAATACGCGGGCGACCTGTAAGTCTTATTTCGAGCCATACCTTATTACCGTGAATTTTCTCTACTAGAATCTTTATATCTGCAAACAATCCTTGCTTCCAAAACCTTTCGACAGCATAAGTAATTTCCTCACCCGGAATCTGTATCTCTTGACCTACCGATAATCCCGAAAAGTTGACCATCACAAAGTCTTGCTCCTCATACATAGTCCCTTCAAGACCTGTAACCTTTATATCTTCGATTATATATTTTTTGGGAGTAGCAGTGTAGTTAATTGCTGGTGATAGAATGGTAGTATCCTTGGGATTAGTTGACTCCGTTGGATTTCCCTCCAAGGTTATCTGTCCCAAAATATTTGCCTGAAAGGCAAAACAAAATATCACTATACTAATAAATGCTTTTTTCAACATTGTTTAATTTTTTCGTTTCTCTGTATTATGTCGTTACAGGATTTTTAAATTATTTCTTTGCTCCTCTTCAATCTGCTCACTTGTTTTACCAAATCTTCTCTCTCTGCTTTGAAAGTCGGAAATTGCTTTATACAAATGATCTTCATTGAAATCGGGCCAATATGTATCTGTAAAATATAATTCGGCGTAAGCTAATTGCCAAAGGAGGAAATTGCTTATACGTTGCTCTCCTCCTGTGCGTATTAATAAATCTGGATCGGGAATATCTTTGGTGTTCAAATAGCTTGATATCATCCCTTCATTCAAATCTTCTATCAACAACCTGTTGTTTTGAACATCATCTATCATATTCTTTAGTGCAAGGGTTATTTCCCATTTAGATGAATAACTAAGAGCTAATATTAAAGTTATAGTTTTTCCATCTTTAGTTTCCTCAAGACTCTTATTGAGTGCTTCCTTTGTTTTACTAGGCAATCTTTCACAATCGCCTATTGTAAGCAATCGTACTCCTTGCTTTATCAAATCGGGAGTTTCTTTCACAATAGCATGTACCATCAATTCCATCAATGCATCCACCTCAGCATCGGGTCTTTTCCAATTCTCGGTTGAAAAAGCATAAACAGTAAGATAATCAATATTTGCATGGCTTGCAGCCTCTACCACTCTTCTAACAGCCACCACACCTTCTTGATGCCCATAGACTCTATCTTGCCCACGCTCTTTAGCCCATCGCCCATTACCATCCATTATAATGGCAATGTGTGAAGGAACCTTCTTCTTGTTTATTTTATCTAATAAAGACATGCTCTATTTGCCCTTTGTTTGTTTATAGTAAATAGAATTGTATTTTACGCAGTTTTGAAATCTCCCCGAAGGAGTCACTATTCAACAAATAATTTATTGATGCGCCCTTTCCAAACTTCAACTAGTTGTCCTTGGCTGGGTGATTCGCCTCCAAATATCCAAATGTTATTTATATTATCAACATTTACCGATTGATTTCTCCTATACAAGAAACCATTGGGTAGCGATTGTTTTTTACTAGCTTTCTCCCAAACCAATCCATAAGTAGATGATGTGTAGAACTGATTCTTATTATCTTCCGAAGTCAGTAAATATACTTTATCGTCATAGTTGAA
>CAZUHZ010000200.1:0-3898 GCA_964620895.1 uncultured Dysgonomonadaceae bacterium
AAAATGATGCTCTTACTCTTCTGGTAACCTCATTTGCTTCATTAGTGGATGGTTTTACATGCCATGGAGTTTGATCCAATCAACTGATTTTGAATGTAACGTCAAAACATCAAACAAAAAAATTCAGGCAAGCTTTTGCTCACCTGAATTGAAACAGATAACCTAACTAACAATCACATTATTTATGAACCAAAATAACCGTAATTACCTGTTTACTTTAAAGTAGAATTTAAAATGAAAAAGGAAACGTTTTTTTTCTAGAATCCGCCTAGTGTTGTAAATCCTAACACTCCAACTATTCCAGCTAGAATTACTCCTATAACTATATAAACTCCTACAATTACTAGAAGACTTACAATGAAATAACTCGACGATTTCTCATCCGACACATTGGTCATTGGTTTGAACCCAATATAAAGGATGTATAAACTATAGAGTCCTCCAAGGAATGTAAAAAATGCAAGAGGTGGAAATATATTGAGCACACCAGCTAACAGAATTGCTGTGTAAGAGAAACCTACTAGTTTAACTGCTTTATCTAAAGTAACAGTTGTATTGAAAGTGGGTGCAAGTTTGTGAATTACAAATCCAGAAAGATATACTCCTATTAATATTGAGGCTAATGAGATGATGGCTTGTGCCAAACCTCCACTAACAGATTGAACCCTATAGCCCAACACGCGATAACCAATAAGGCCTACTCCAATAAAAATTGCAACTGCAGAAATCAATGCCAATGGCAACACATATCTCATAACATGTTGATGTGCTGTGTTATTATCTTCTTTAGCTACTTCCCATTCCGATTTTGGGCTTACAATAAATTGCTTTGCTGTATTAATAATTTTATCCATTACTATATGTATTAATAATTGTTTATTTCAGTTTTTAATTTGCATTTACTACACCAACTAATCTTCGCTAAAATATTTGGTGTGTTTCTTTTCAATTTGCTTCATGCGCTCTCCAAACCTATTTACAACGGTTTCCAGTGCTAAAGTTTCGTCTTCTGTAAGGTCTTTTTTAAACAAGTTTAATTTGTTGTGATGTTCGCCCCATTTAGCCATTATATCCATTGACTTGAAGCCAATTTCGGCAGAAGCTTTCATAACTTTTATTTTATCCATCATACTTAAATCATCGAAATCTAGATTTTGATAATCTCCAAAATCGTCCAAAGTTTTATCTATAAGGATTGCATACTCATCGGCTACTTTGCTCATATCGTGTATATAAGCAACCACCTCAGGTTTGTTTTTAAGTGATGCTGGAATTTCAACATCCAGTTTTCCAAGTTTACTGTCCGCTACAGTTTTTTGCGGATTATCTGCTTTTTTAGAACTATCTCCACACGATGAAAAGAGCATTGATACTGCAAAAACTGCTAATGTGAGGATAAAGGGTACCTTTTTCATGCTTAATGATTTTTTGTTAATATTTAGTGGAATTATTATGAAACAAATATACTATCAAAATAATAAACCTACTATGTCTATAATCTCAAATACTTGTAATATCATGTGAAATGATAAATAAAACCTGAGAAATAAGGAGAATGGGATATTGCAACATCAAATGGGAGACAATTTGTTTGTTATGAGTGATTTGCAGATGAGTGAAAAAGGTTGTAAAAATAAACCTGGTAAACACTTAGTCCAATATCCCGCGCTAGAAACGCAAAAAATCTTCACTTATAGTAGAAATGACATTCATCTCTCAGTATTCATTTTGCTCGTCGTAGATTCGACTTTTATGTCATTATTTTCATTTCTATGGCGGTGGATTTGAAGTGTATCTCATTATTTTGATTTCCTCGAGCGGTGATTCGAGTTTCATCTCATTTACTAATTTCTAACGGTGGTAGATTTGAGTTTTATACCATGGCTGCCGATTCCTATGCGGTAGATTTGAATTATATGTCATGATTGCAAAATGATACACGGTGGATTTGAGTTTCATGTCATGATTGCCGTTTTGTAGGTGTAGGATTTGATTTCTAACTTGCAAACGTAGCTTTTGCTTGATAAGTGTAATTTAAATTGCAATTAATATTACGATTTGCAAGAAGGGGTAGTGTGAAAACAGAGCTGGAGTAGTTTTCTGCAAAGAAGTTGCTTTTTTGTAAACACATTGTTTTTGTAAGAGATACCTTGTTATGCTAGCATAGCAGATTGACGATGCTTCGGCTACGCTCAGCAACCATACATCAACCCTTGCGACTCCGCTCAGGGAGCGTTTTACCTGATAAATGGGTCATTCTATTAAAATATATAAGCCGGTAAACCTTTGATTATTAGTTGTTGGCGCACACATTAATAAAAGTGGGATGAATAGTTGTGCTTGCTATTGGCTTTTATTAATACCATCACAAATCTATCATTATCACCTTAGCACAAGCTCACTCAACCCCTAAATCACTATCTGCATGCAGTTTTTTGCGATATTCTGTAGGAGGAACTTTAAATACTTCTTTAAATGATTTTGAGAAATAAGAAGTATCTGTAAAACCAGAGGAGTAACAAACATCGGTAACATTCAAGTTCTTGTTTTTAAACAACTCTGACGCCAATTTAACTCGGTGAACACGAATAAATTCAGATACTGACATATCTACCGTTGCCTTGAGTTTCCTATAAAGCTGAGAACGACTCATTGCAGCCACTTGGCAAAATTCATCAACACCAAAATCAGGATTTGTTATTTCATTCTCTATCACATCTCTCAATGTTTCGGCAAAACTATCTTCACCACCAGATATTAAAACATCTAGAGGTTTTATGATAAACTCTTTACGATATTTCTGGCTCAACACATTGCGCACTTCAACTAAGTTGCGTACTTTTTGCTTTAGTATATTTGCGCCAAAAGGCTTGGTGACATAGTCATCGGCTTTGTTTTTCAATCCTGCAAGCAAGTTTTCTTCTTCGTTCAATGCCGTTAAGATCACAATTGGGATATGACTAGTAGTAGCATCCGATTTTAATGTGTTGCACAATTTCAATCCATCAATTTTGGGCATCATTATATCTGTAATTATAATATCAGGTATATGCTCGCGTGCAATCGCTATGCCTTCCTTTCCATCTTTGGCTTCAATTGTATTATATATATCTTTGAATGAATCTAAAATATAGTTCCTCAAATCATTGTTGTCTTCAACAACTAGTAGAAGAGGTTTGTCAGAGAATGCTTCTTCATCCTTCCTATCAATTTCTCCCGTTACACTTTCAGGTTTAACAGATCCTTCGCGCACAGCTTGAAATCTGTCTATCTTTAAATTTTCAAGTGCCAAATCATCTGCTTCATGCGCTTCACTTTGTGACAATGGAGGGAAAACAATTGTAAATTCAATTTCATTGTCTCTATTATACCCTACTGTAAGTACTGCACCATATAGCAAGCAAAGCTCTTTCACCAACGAAAGACCAATTCCTGTGCTACGATGCTGAGAGGGGTCTTTTGTGTAGAACCTGTCAAATATCTGTGAGAGTTCTTCATGTGACAAACGCTCGCCCGAGTTGGCTACTTTAACTACATAACCATCTTTTTGTTTGTTGCCAATTAAAGAGATAGTCCCTTCTTCCTGAGTGAATTTTAGGGCATTTGACAAAAGATTGGTAACGATGATTTCTATTATATGCAAATCAACCCAACCCTCACCACTTGCATTGATAGCTATGTTGTAATCAATATTTTTTTCTTTAACAATGTGCAAAAAATAATTTGCTATTCCTCGTAAAGCCACTGATAAATCGGCATGTTGTGGGTTGATTTTAAAACTGCCTGAATCTACTTTCGATAAACTCAATAACTGATCAACCAAAAACAACAACCGCTCAGAATTGCGAAGCATCACCCTAGCATCCTTGTCAAGGTCGGTGGGGAGGTCTTTTTCAAG
>CAZUHZ010000201.1:0-3855 GCA_964620895.1 uncultured Dysgonomonadaceae bacterium
TCTAATGATAGTTGGAGGCATAGCAAGTGGCTGGCTATGATGAAAAGAAGATTAAAAATCGCAAAACGATTACTAAAAGATGATGGAGTGATGATCACTACGGTGGATGATAATGAATATGCACATCTTTGGATGTTGTTGAAAAGTCTTTTTCCTTCGTATGAGCATATTCCAGTAACAATTCAACATAATCCTGGTGGAACACAGGGTGATAGATTTTCAGTAACCCATGAATATGCAATATTTTCTTTGGCTTATCAATCTGATATCTTTCGTAAAGCACATACAGATGGGGATACATATAATCTTAGGCGTTGGGGAAGCACATCAGGGAGATTTGAAGGGGCTACTTGTTTTTACCCAATTGTAGTTGATAATGAGGGAAATATTATAGAGTTTGGAGATATACCTAATGATAGTTTTAGCCCCTCAGCCCAAACTATACAAAGAAAAGATGGTACATTCGAGGTGTGGCCCATTGATAGAAATGAAATAGAAAAAAAGTGGAGATACTCTCGGGATACAGTTGAGACAGTCAAGTCCAGGATGTTTGTAACCCATACAGGCGATAAAATTGAAATAAAATTGCGCAGAGAGGACGAGCAACCTAAAACAATTTGGATCGATAAATTATATAATGCAGAAGCACATGGAACAAATTTATTAAAAGAAATAATAGGTGGTGGTTTTTCTTATCCTAAATCTATCTATGCAGTGAAGGATGCGATTGAATGTGTTGTTGCTGGGAAAAAGAATGCCTTGATTTTAGACTTTTTTGCGGGTAGTGGAACTACGCTGAATGCAGTTAATTTACTAAATGAAGTAGATGGTGGGCAAAGGCGCTGCATCATAGTTACCAATAATGAGGTTTCTGAGGATGAAGCTAAAACTTTAAAGGAACAGGATTTTCTGCCCGGGGATGATGAGTGGGAAAAACAAGGAATTTGCCAGTCTATAACTTGGCCACGTTCCAAATATACCATTGCTGGTAAAAGGGATGATGGGACTGATATTGATGGCGAATATTTTACAGGTAAATTAATTGAAAAAGAAAAGCCACGCAATTATTATCATGTTGATTTTGCATCAAGTGATGATTTTACTACTGCAGCAAGGAAAAAGCGGTTTATCAGAGTAATAGATGGTATCCCACAATCATTAGTAAAACCGGATTCCACATTTATCTTATCGGAAAATGAAAGACATTATGCTTCAGTTTTATTTGATGATACCCAAGTAAATGCTTGGCTTGATGCCTTAACTGATCATGAACACATTACTGACTTTTATATTGTCACCGAAAGGCCAGCCAATTTTAACAGCATCAAAGATCAAATTAATGAGTTGCTGGGACCAATGATTATTACGGAAGAAGAGAAACGTCCTATGAAGGATGGGTTTGCGGCCAATCTGGAATATTTTAGATTAGAATTTTTAGATAAGGATCAGGTAGCTTTGGGCAAACAGTTTAGAGAGATTTTACCTATCTTGTGGTTAGGTGCTGGCGCTGTTGGACCAAGGCCCATACTATTAGGTGACAGTTCTATTCCGGTTATGCTTATACCCGATAAAAATTCTTTTGCCGTGTTGGTTGACGAGGCTTACTTTACGGATTTCTTAATAGCAATAGAATCAAGGACGGATTTAACGCATGTATTTTTAGTTACTGATTCTGAAGAAGCTTTTCAAGAAATGGCTAGTCAAATAAAAGTGCCCCAAGTAACCCAGTTATATAAAGATTATATTGAGAATTTTGCAATTAATAAGGGAGGGAAATAGGATGAAGGTATCTTTATTTGATTTTCAAAAGGATGCTCTAAAGGATCTGCAAATAAAGTTAACAAGAATACGAGATTATGCATCAATTGAAAATCCCCAAGCAGTCTCCTTTTCTGCTCCTACGGGTGCAGGAAAAACTATAATCATGACTGCTTTGTTTGAGAATATATTTTTTGGGGCACCTGATTTTGAAATCCAGCAAGATGCAATTATTTTATGGATATCAGATATACCTGAGCTTAACGAACAAACAAGGTTGAAGATTGAAAGCAAATCTGATCGTATCAGAGTAAGACAAATTGTTAATATAGATTCTAATTTCGATGAAGAACAACTTGAGGGTGGAAAGATATATTTTATTAACACTCAGAAATTAGGTTCTGATAAATTGCTTACAAGTCATGGGGATGGACGTCAATATACAATATGGGAAAGCTTGACAAATACTGCTAAAGCTGCATCAGATAAATTTTATGTGGTGATAGATGAGGCTCATAGAGGTATGCGTAATGGTCGGGCAGTTGCTAATGCAAAAACCATTATCCAGAGATTTTTATTAGGAAGTGAAGAGCATGGTTTGTGTCCAATGCCAATAGTTATTGGTATGTCAGCGACACCTAAACGATTTGATGATCTTATTGCAGAAACAACTCACTCAGTTCATAAAGTGCATATTAAAGCTGAGGATGTCCGGGAATCAGGTTTACTTAAAGATAGAATCTTAATTCATCATCCTGATCAAACCTCTCAAGCAGAAATGACACTATTAGCCTCAGCGGCAACTAAGTGGCAAGTTGTAACTAGTGAGTGGTCAGAATACTGTATCAAAGAAGGCGAAAATATAGTTAAACCCATTATAGTAATTCAGGTTGAAGATGGGTCAGAGAATGTTCTAACGAAAACTGATATGGAAGCCTGTATAAATACAATTGAAACCGCTATAGGGAGAAGATTAGAGGATAAAGAAATCGTTCATACCTTTAGCGAAATTGGAGAACAAGATATCGCAGGACATAAAATTAGATATATTGAAGCGTCCCGTATTGAGGAAAATGAAAATGTGAGCGTTGTTTTTTTTAAGATGAGCCTTTCAACTGGCTGGGATTGTCCTAGGGCAGAAATAATGATGTCTTTTCGTAGAGCCGAAGATCACACATATATTGCCCAACTTTTAGGAAGGATGGTGCGCACGCCTTTAGCTAGGCGAATTGAATCAGATGCATCCCTTAATGATGTTCATTTATATTTACCTCATTATGACAATGAGGCTGTTAAAAATGTAATTGAGGATCTGCAAGATATTGAGCATGTTCCACCTACAAAAACAGGTTCTGCTAGAGAATTGGTAATTTTAAAGAGACGTTCAGGAATTGACGATGTTTTTGAGGCTTTAAATGGGCTAGTTACTTACCGAGTAAATGCTGTTAGAAAGAGAACAGCGTTACGACGTTTGATGGATTTAGCTAGAGGGATTACTTGGGATAAGATTGATGAAGAATGTCAAAAAGCAGTAAAAGAACTAATAGTTGAAAAGATGGCCGAGCAACTTGAAAAGTTAGGGGTAAATGGTGAGCTTGATAAAAAGATAAAAGACATTCTGGGAGTAGATTTGAAGACCATAGTTGTAGAAGAACAATCTAAGATATTGGAAAATTCTGCGGGATATACTGTCAAAGCATCCTCTATAGATATAGATAGGTTATTTGATATAGCTGGTAGGAAATTAGGTAATGGATTGCATATGGAATTTTGGCGTACTTATGAAAAAAGAGCTGCTATTGAAGTTAAAGTAGAAATCATTGTTCTTACACAAGATCATGATGTGATGCAAGAACTAGAAAAGTTTGCAGAAGATAAATTTAATAGTCTCTATGAAAAATACAAACATGGTATCGCAAATATAAAAGAAGAAAAACGCAGGAAGCACTATGAAAGGCTATGTTTATCTGCTCCAGATCCTCAAGCTGTTTCTTGGACAATGCCTGATAAAATTGATTTTAATCGTACTGCCGAGGCTCCAGAATATGAAAAACACCTTTATCTTGAGCAAGATGGTAAATTCCGGACTGATTTAGG
>CAZUHZ010000202.1:0-3848 GCA_964620895.1 uncultured Dysgonomonadaceae bacterium
TAAGGTGAGATTGGTCGCTGTTTATAACTCCAGAATCCCATAAAAGATTCTTCTCCTTTTTTAAATCTTCAGCATTTGCAGCAACCTGAACCCTATATGAGTCTTGAATAGCATTCGGTACATCAGCAGTTATCTGCCATGAGAATCGTGGTTGAACTATTGAAACTCCTTGCGGATTTTCTTGCATTTCAACTTGTTGAAAGTTTGTGCTTGATTTGTCTGTTTGACATCCAGTAATTAAGAATATAAACAGAAATGCGAGTAATAAATAATTGTGTTTCATTTAAATAGAGTTTTGATATTATGTGAGAGTGTTTATTTAATAACGGATCATTACTATTTCGCTTTAATTCACTAAGATAAGAATAAATTATGGATTGTTTAATTTTTATTCTACTTGCAAAACAACTGGCCCCAACAACCCGCTGTCCCTTAATTCTGCATTTTGAGAAGGTCCATTTATAGTCCATGTTTTTCGATTAGCTTCTGGTTGTCCCGCATCATAAACGAGACGATTGAACCATGTGCTTGTTACTTCGATCGTTAATGTGTTTGTCCCTTCCTTAATTGCTTTAGTTAAATCAAGCTTATAGGGTGGTGCCCACAAAGTGCGAAGTACTTTTCCATTGAGTGACACAACAGCTACCATATCAACACGCCCCAAGTCGAGAGAGTATCTCGATTCTGGAGATAAATCTCCCACTTCGAAAGTGGTGGTATAAGAAGCCGTACCTGAGAATGCTTTCGCCTCTTCAGAAATGTCAAGATTCTTCCATGCTTGTAAGTTTTTAATCGTTAATTTAGAAGGGGCTTCCCATCCCTTTGGAAAAGAAAGAGTCCAAGAATTTGATAGCGGTATTTGTGTGGGAATACTTTCTTTAGTCTTTTCTAAAGTAGCATTATCAATATTTCCAAAGGGTTTAAATACAAGGAAACAAGAACCAGCTTTCGGCAAATCAAGTGTAACGGAGGTACGATTACCATTAGGTTTACCCAGATTAGTTATTACTGAGCCTGTTACAGGATCCCATAGTTCAACATGTCCCTTTGTGCGAAAATCAAGTGTACCCTTAAATCCTTTTCCTTCTGGTGCAGACACGAAATACCAATCAGCGTCTTCAGTTTTACGATGCAACCACAGCGCATCTCCACCAATTACATCTGGACTCAAGTTTAGCTGCTTCAATGCAACATCAAGTGTTTCACCTGATATAACAGCTCCTTTGCCAACTTTATGCATTCCTTTGTTATGCGGCTTACCCCATATTCTCTTAACAGCTGCATCAAATCTTTTTTGTGCTGATTTACCATCTGTAAGAGTTGCCAATCCTTCTGGAGCATCTCCAACTACAATTGCACCATCATTAATGAGCGAGTATATTTTTTCAAGTGTTTCTGGTAACATCCTTTGAACGTCGGGCAACCACAACACACGATAACTAAGACCCTCCGGTGTAACAAACATTCCGTTTTCTACAGAAAGTCTGTTTAATAAGATATCAGGATTACAATAATCATATTTAAACCCTTCTGGAAATGGAGCATTTTGGTCTGGTTTATGATTCATTTCATCACCAAGATACCAAAGCACGTCTGACACAGATTGACCTCTTTCAAGCAGATAGCTACAACGAGACAAATAAGAATTGAACTCTGGCATAAACTTCCACCACGTTTGTCCCCGCAGAAATGGACTACCTATTCCTGCCCCAAAAGATGTGCCTGGTGGTAAAAAAGGATCTTGAGGATTATGCGTATACGTATGAAACACCAAATGTGTCACCCCTTCCACACTATTAATGTTAGCCGCCTCTTTAAGCATCTCCAGATGTTCATCCCATGTCAGTTCAAAAGAAGTAAATGCTTCAGCTGCCACTCGTGGTTTACCATATAATCTTGCAGCAGAAGCTGTAGGTTTTATCGGTTTAAAGTTAAGTGAACCAACAAAAGAATCTGACATTGGTTGCCAAAATTCGCACATCGGAACATCGGCATGTTTAAAGAATTCAAGAATATCGGCAGGGAAAACATCACCAGCTGCCGTTTCATAAGTGATATATAGGTCATTGTCATGTGCCAGTTTGGCCATTCGTCCATAAAAGTTGTTAGTGAAAAGATCGTTAATGGTAGTACGCCAATCTAACAGAAAACGTGTGGTTGTTTCATGATCATCTATCACATACCCAAATATTCCAGGTAGCCAGTTGCGAAGAGAATAATTGGTTACACGCTTAAACTCTTTTTCCATATCGGCTGTCCATGTTTGAGTGTTACATTCCCAACTGTCAAGAAGCATTCCGTTAAGTAATCCATCGACGAGAGGACCGTTATCATTAGACAGACGTCCTATATAACCATCAAACTGAGCATTTGCTCCTGATTCGGAAAACTTATTACACTCCCAACCCGTTCCCTCAGGTGGAGCAGGACTATTGCGTTGTCCCGTATTTACATGTCCTACACGTAATATTGTCCAATTTCCATCTGGAGCTATCCAATTCAAAGTGCCTTCATTATCCATCTTATCTGAAATGTCAAGAATCTGATCAGAAGAGATAAATGCCTCAGGATTTTGAACAGGTGACTCACCAACACGCTCAATACTTCGTAGCGTCCAGCCTGCTTCAGACTCCCAACTATTTTTGCGCGCAGCTGAAAAGAGACGAATAGACGAAAGAGACATATTGTGTTTGTTTACAATAGAAACCCTATATTTATTGACACCTTCCACTTCAGAACATGCAAGAGAAATTGGTTGTTTATCTTGCCAATTTGATTGAGGCATTTCTTTGTGTAAAATATTTACTGTCTTCCCATTGGGAAGTACAGCCTGTATAGTAACTGTTACACCTGGTTCATAACATTGAGCATGATTAAAACTATTGATACTGGGAAACTCTACGGTACGAAGCACAACTGAAGCAGGAAAAGTAACTTCAAACCATTGTGGATTATCAGTGTCGGTGGGTGAAAAGTTAAGGGGCCCTTCTGCTTTACCTGAAAAAAAATCCTTCCATTCGAACTCATGATTGCTTTTTATAGATTCAGGTTCAAGTGGTACTCCAGTATCACCTATCGGGGTTGGAAAAGCAAGAACAGTTATGTCATTATAATCTCGCCATGGTTCATCGCTTGGCTGTGGTAATGGTAAAGTTTTAGTTAATGCAGAACCGCCTATCACATCGGTGCGACTCCAAACAAGATGACGCATAGCATTGGATGGTTCAATCCATGGACCACCCGAAGTAGCCCATCCTGGACAATTTTGCATTGTAAAACGTAATCCCAGACGACGACACTCTTTGCCAGTATGTCGCACAATGTCGTCCCATTTAGGGCTTAGGCTGATTATTTGTGGATCAACATTAGGCCATGGTCCACCAAATTGTCCATGAAAAAGCTGAATACCTGAAAATCCTGCTTCTGCAATAGCTTCCAAATCTCTACTAATGCCGTCTTTTGAAACATTCCCCCCTATATAATGAAACCAAGTTTCGGGAGAGTACACTTTTGGTGGTGATTTGAAATTCTCATAATCATAATCTCCAAAAGGACGGTTTAGTTCTTCATTTGAAGGGATAAAAGGAGTTTGAGCAATAGATGATGATATAATTACAAATAAATAGAATAGTGTAACAAGGTTGATAAATGCTGTTCTTTTATATATTTTTTCCATGTTTTTTTATGGGTCTTAATACACATCCTTTATTGCTTTCTGTATATAAATTATGTTAACTTTATGCCAAGCAAACTTAGACGTTGACGAATCATCTTTTAATGATCTATCAAAACTAATACAGAAACAACCCTCTTTAGTTTCAATATTATTAACATCATAAAGATAGTTT
>CAZUHZ010000203.1:0-3834 GCA_964620895.1 uncultured Dysgonomonadaceae bacterium
ACAGAGCGTAGAGCAGAGATAACCAGCATAATGTATAACAAGAAAGTAGAAATTACTGGAATTGAATCGCGCAGCGAAATCTTTCAGCCAAATTACCCGAGAGAATATGAAACTTGGACACAAACAGCTGATACAACTTTCCAGAGCGAATTTAACGGAAGCAGTGCAATAGATGTGCTAGAACAACGTCCCGAAATGGTAATATTGTGGGCTGGCTATGCTTTCTCTAAAGATTACTCCACACCTCGTGGGCATATGCATGCCATAGAAGATTTGCATGAGACACTGAGAGTGGGTGCGCCAATGCGACCCGATGAAGGACCGCAACCTGCAACATGTTGGACTTGCAAAGGACCCGATGTGCCTCGCATGATGGACTCGTTGGGTGTAGCTGCTTTTTATGACAATACATGGGCAGCGTATGGAACTGAAATAGTTAATCCTATTGGTTGTGCAGATTGTCACGACCCAGAGACTATGAATTTGAGAATTACCCGTCCAGGCCTCATTGAGGGATACGAGTCAATGGGCATGAATGTAAATGATGCAAAACATCAAGATATGCGCTCGTTGGTATGTGCTCAGTGTCATGTGGAGTATTATTTTGATAAAGAGACAAGCTATCTTACCTTCCCTTGGCACAATGGAACTTCGATGGAGGGAGCAGAGCAATATTACGATAGTATAAATTTCTTTGACTATACACATAAATTAAGCAGAACACCTATTATTAAAGCACAACATCCCGACTATGAGCTCTTCACTACTGGAATTCACGCACAGCGTGGAGTTAGTTGTGCCGATTGTCACATGCCTTATGTTTCTGAAGGTGGAGTTAAATATAGTAACCATCATGTGAGAAGCCCATTGGCAAGCATCGACAACACATGTCAGGTGTGTCATCGTGAAAGCGAAGACGATTTAAGAGATGCAGTTTACGAACGTCAGCGCAGTGCTACTGAGATAAGAGACTTAGTAGAGAAAGAACTATCAACTGCACACATCGAAGCCCAGTTTGCGTGGGAGAAAGGTGCCAATGAAGCTCAAATGAAACCAGTGTTAGATTTATTACGTCAATCGCAATGGCGTTGGGATTATGTAGTTGCATCTCATGGAAGTTCGTTTCACTCGCCTGTTGAGTATCAGCGCATCATGTCGCACAGTTTAGACAGAGCACACAAAGCACGCTTTACAGTTGCCAATGTATTGGCTCAACTAGGTTTCACCGGACCCGTTCCGATGCCCGATGTATCAACCAAAGCAAAAGCACAAGCTTACATTGGCTTAGATATGGATAAAGAGAGAGCTGATAAAAAACAATTTATGGAAGTGAAAGTTCCCGAATGGATAAAAACAGCTAAAGCAAACAATCGTATTGTGTCGTTAAAATAGATAGTGCTTTTAGATAAAAAACATAAAAACAGTAGTTCCCTAGCTAACATTAATTATCTTAGCGTTTCATTTTTTTTACGCACTTATGTACAAAACTGATAAACCCATCTGGGAGCATCCTTGGAGGTATATAGAAGGATTTTATGTTGCAATAGGAATTACATTGAGTGGCTTTCTGCTACAAACAGCTATCGGAAATCTCCATCTTGCTGCTTTCAGATATCCAGTAAATGCCATTATAGGATTGATTTTTATTATCTCAATCCTGTTTTGTCACTTCTTTTTAGGTAAAACTGCTATTGTACGGTGGCTTTCATCTGTATATGCCTCTGTTTCTGCTCTAATAGTGTTGCTGGGAGTTGTGGTAATACTAGGGATTGTCCCTCAGTTTGTTCCTTATGCATTGCCAAGCGATATCCCCCACAATTTGGCTGGATTGTTTGGTTGGTATCAAATGACCACTTCGTGGACATTTATCTTCATTAGCTACTACACACTTGTTCTTCTTGGTTTTACTATTCTTAAACGAACACGCAGAAAGTTTACGTGGCGTGATGTTGGGTTTTATCTCAATCATCTAGGGCTTTTTCTTGCCTTTATGGGTGGCATGTTGGGCAGTGCCGATATGCAACGTGTGCGCATGACTGTGAAGGAAGGCAATTTGGAGTGGCGTGCAAAAGACGAACTACAGAATATTGTAGAACTCCCCATTGCATTGCAGCTCGACACTTTTATGATAGAGGAGTACCCACCAAAACTAATGCTAGTCGATATAATAAATGGGAAAGCACTTCCTGAAAAAAGACCCGTGTCGTATGTTTATGAAGGTGAGGGAAAGTCTGCGAAGTTGATGAATTACAATATAGATATATTATCTTACTTGCCCAATGCTGCTATTATGCGCGACTCTTTAAATTCATTTGCTGTGCCCTATCACGGAGAAGGCAATACGCATGCCCTTAAAGTAAGGGTAAGCAACGAGGAGATGAACGATCCTGTTGTGGGTTGGGTAAGCAATGGTAGTTATATATTTCCACAAAGTGTGGTTTATATCAATAAAGAGGTGGCTGTGGTGATGCCAATGCAAGAGGTGAAGAAATATACTTCGCATGTAAAGGTTTTTACAGAAGAGGGTGATAACAAAGCTGCAGTTATAGAGGTAAACAGCCCATTGCGCATAGCCAATTGGACAATTTACCAGTTGAGTTACGATGAATCGAAAGGAAAGTTTTCTGAGACAAGTATTTTTGAATTGGTGCGCGATCCTTGGTTGCCAATTGTGTATGCTGGCATAATTATGCTTTTGGCTGGTTCATTCTATCTATTTATTGTAGGTCCAAAAAAGAAAAAATCATGAGTTGGGACTATTTCATATATTTCGCTTCTATGTCTATTATTCTATGGATAATAGGAGCTGTGGTGGCATTCAGAACAAAAAGGCGACTTGTTCCAACTATTTTCACAGTTGCAGGGCTTGTTGTATTCTTTCTCTTTATTGTTGGCATGTGGATATCGCTCGAACGTCCTCCATTGCGCACAATGGGCGAGACTCGTTTGTGGTATTCCTTCTTCCTTCCTGTTGTAGGTTTGATTACTTACGAGCGATGGCGCTACAAATGGCTGCTCTCTTTTAGCACTATGCTTTCTACTGTGTTTATTATTATCAATATTGTGAAACCTGAAATTCACAACAAAGTGTTGATGCCAGCATTGCAAAGCCCCTGGTTTTCGCCTCATGTTATTATCTACATGTTTTCGTATGCCATACTGGGTGCAGTAACGCTTGTAGCCATCTACTATCTCATAAAAGAGAAGAAGATTGCTGATAAGGGTAAGCTGATGGAAATGACAGACAACCTGGTGTATGTGGGCACTGCTTTCATTACTATGGGCATGTTGCTTGGAGCAATTTGGGCTAAAGAGGCTTGGGGACACTATTGGAGTTGGGACCCTAAAGAAACTTGGGCTGCAGCTACTTGGATTTCATATCTTATATACATTCATATCCGTCTTAGAAAAGGCACAAGTTATCGTACAGCAATGATTGTTGTTATTATCTCTTTTGTTGTACTGCAAATGTGTTGGTGGGGGCTCAATTATCTACCATCGGCACAGCAGAGTATTCATGTTTATTCGTGAGTGATTTATTGGTAAAAGGTGCCACTCCTACGGAGTTCATTTGCTCACTTAGTCACGTTTACTACAAAGGTTAAGCTCCTAGCGGAGCAAGGGTATGTTCTGACAGAGCGAAATATTTGTACTATTCACAATATGAACAGAGAGTGTTTGATTCTATTATAAATGATTTTTTTGTAGCAAGCAACTTGAATACTAGGATTACAATCCCGTTAGAGATGACATCTTTGTAGCAATAAACAATGATAATAAGAATAGAATCCCGTAGGGATGGCACTTATAAAAATATAATGTTTAAACACTAAT
>CAZUHZ010000204.1:0-3803 GCA_964620895.1 uncultured Dysgonomonadaceae bacterium
TTATCCCTTATCCCTTGTTCCCTCATAAGGAGTCAAGTTGTACTGATAATCGCAAAACGATGCTATCTCGGCATGATGCGTAATAAAGAGGACAGTGCGGTCACCAATTTCTCGCTTCAGGTTTTTCAAAAATCTGAGTTCTGTTTCGCTATCCAACGCAGATGTTGCTTCATCTAACAGCAGAATCTTCCCGGGACGCAAAAGCGAACGAGCAATAGCAACCCGTTGTGCTTGTCCTTCAGACAAGCCAGATCCGTTCTCACCCAACATAGTATCCAGCCCATTGGGCAAATCAAACACAAACCCTGCAGAAGCAATATGCAACACCCGACTAAGCTCTTCATCACTAGCTTCTTTGTTGCCCAGCAATAGATTGTCGCGAATACTACCACTAAATAGCGAACCGCCTTGTGGCACATATACAAAATTGGAGCGAGTGCTCTCTGAAACTTCCACCAACTGACTTTCATCTTCAATAACAATCCTGCCTGAGGTTGGTTTTATAAGTGCCAACAATAGGCGTAGCAAGGTGGTTTTCCCTACTCCAGTTTCGCCCATTACTGCCACCATTGTTCCTGGCTTCACCACCATTGAAAAATCAGATAACACTGGATTGGCTTCTTTGGTATAGGCAAAAGATAGATTTTCAATTGTAAGCGTCACATCTCCTTCGAGGAGTATTTTCTCATCGTTCTCCTCTAACTTAAAGCCAGTCAAAAACACCAGCCGTTCTACTGCAGTTTTGGCAGCCACTATCGATGGCAACAAGCTAATAAGGTTGAATAATGGGCGTTGTATTCTATTTACCAATTGAAGATAGGCTGTAACCATACCAAAAGTTACTGTTTTTTTCGCTAAGCCATACGTACTCCATAAAAACGCTGTAATATATCCGCCATTGAAAGTAATCCCTAACATCAAATTTGCAAAAATGGAGACATTTGTTCGTTTATGCACACTTCTGTGCAACTTAGATTGTAGTTTGTTCAGTCGGTCCAACTCATTCTCTTGTTGCTCGAAGGTGCGAATCACAATTTGATTGAGCAAACTCTCACCAACCATAGAGGTAATCAAGCTTTCGCTCTCTTTTACCTCCAATGTGTATTTCCGCATGTGTGTGTAGTAGAGCTTGCTAAGGAAAGCGAGTAAGGGCATTCCTATACCTAAAATAAGTGCCAACACTGGATCTAGAATATATAGAAGAACCACCGCTCCAACAAATTGTGTGGTTGCCACTATTGTCAAAGGAATTGCAGTAACCATCATGCTTATTACATCGTCTGTGTCTTTGATGATGCGTGTTATCATATCGCCACTATGCATAGACGATAACTCTTGCCAGCGCGTATAAAGAAGGTGAGAGAATACGCTATAACGAATAGAGTTGCCCATACGCACTTCTGTCATTCTTCGCATACGAATATCAAACAATCGAAATAGAATCTGGAGAATTATCAAAACCACCAAAACGATAGCGTAATAGAGCAACACCCCCTCTCGATCTCCTGTGGCGGTATCAATAATTATTTTTGAGTACCACACAAAAGCCAATGAAAAGACAACTTCTGCCAATCCAATCAGTATAATTATCCCAATGCGGGCTCGAAAGCCTTTGGATGTGTAGCGCAAAAACTGGATGGTGGACTTCATTTAAATCCTATCTTCAAACGATTAATTAATTTCTTAAATGGCAATACCCTAATATGCTCAGGTGCTATCTCCCCAAATTTTATAGACCTTCTGACGGTTGTTTTATAGGAAAACCACATGCCACGTAGTTTCTCTTTGGGCCGTTGTTTGCCTGGTCTATGAAAACCGAAGTTGCCACTATGCAAAATATCAGCAATTATCCAATCGACATGTTTATTATCCTCTATCATCTCGAAGGGGAAAATGCTTTCAGGAGCATCAAGATATTTCACTGCGGCACGGGCAAAAACCTGCATGGGATAAAGAAGAGCATACGATTCGGCAATTGTGGTAAACGAAACGGAGTCTATCTCATCTCTATGCTTAGCTAAAAATAGTAGCCAATCGCAATATTGACGAAATCCCACCCCAAGATGCACGAAGTGGCGAAACATATGTTGAAAAATAAAGAAGGCATTCATCTCTACTGGCAACTGTTGTACTATAACATCATTTATTTGCACAGATGTAAAAATCTCATTTTCAAACACCTTTTTTTCCCACTCTTCAAAAAGTATATCGTGTTTTTTACTGTCGAAATAGGTGATGCGCTTATGATTTTCTATTCTAATCCCCTCTTTATCGAAAGCATAGTGGATATGGTCGCCATCTTCAATTTCTAATCCCCTCTCATTGCACCACTCCTTGCCCCTCTCGTAATCACCTTTTTGATAGAGCAAAACATCAATATCGCCTGCATTGCGCAGTAGTGGCGATGGGTAGTTTATCCCGTTGCTCAATCCTTTTAGCAAACAAAAAGGGAAATTAGCCTCATGATACTCTTCTGATAAGTCTGACAAAACCTGAATCATTTTCCGATTCAATTGTTCCGTTTGATTTATTATACCAAGAGACTGAAGCCTTATTGCTTTTGGAGGCAAACCCTCCTTCGGAAGCGACAATGCTTTGTCGGCTATCAAGGCACTCACACTTTGGCGTCTTGCCATATCCGTTATACCATCCCAGGTTGCAGCGTCAAGTCCTTCAAATAGAGTAGCATCTGCTGGTTTGTCCCAAATAGCTGTGCTCAGAAGATTTAGGAATAGTGGGCGTATGGTTGGGTTACTCATCAAATAGCCCCTCTTTAGTAAACTTGTCAATCAATGCTTTCACATCGGTTTCTGCCCTATCTCTATCTACCTCGTATTTATCCATCAGCATCTCCACCCACTCTTCTTTGGTAAACTCTTTCTGTTGCACCTTTTCTACTAGGTGTGCTGCCGACTCGTTGAGGCTAATTACACGGGTATAGTCCAACCCCGATCCACTATCGGATACCATCATATACTCGTCTCCAATTTTTCGTACGGTTAAGCTCTCTTTTAGTTTCATCTGATTATGTTTTATTATTGTTGTTGATGTTTGTTCTACATTTATCTTGGTGTTTGTTGTTGCTTAGTGCAATCTTGGAATCGGAGTTTAGCCTACTGCCTCACTCATCCTTAGCTCAAAGCTCACACGCCATCTATTTATTCATCTTGCTATGCAACATTCTCTCTGTTGATTTAAATCTAGCATTTGACAAGATGAATGTTTCACTTAGTCACTTCCTCTGTCATTTATGCTTTGTTCGTTTTTTTATACAAAGCAGCTGCTGACTCTTAATTACAAAAATAGCACTTTAAATTATATTTAACCCCCATTATTCACGTTTTTAGCTTTGGGTAGATGCTGGAGCTTTTAACTCTGCCGATACAGGCAACTTTTTCAAGAAGCTTGCTGTCGCAGTAGATGCTTCTCTTCGACTTTGCTCAGGAACTAGATAAAAGCAAACATTACCCAAAAAATGGGCTTTAGCATCAAAACACAACAGGTCAATAGACCTCTGATTATCAACTACTGACAAGCGTGCTAAATAAAAGCGTAATGAAAAATGCAGGTTTAGGTGTCTGATTTTATTTATAACTGGATAGTATTCATCAATAAAAGTGTGATGAATAATGTGGATTAAACCAACAACTTTGCTTCTCCACCAAGGTTATGGCAGAGACTATCCCAACACAAACCCTTTTCAATATTTCAGGAAGTGGAACTTGAACCCTCCTGCACGGAAATATAATAATCGTAAGTGCAACATCTTATTTATGGTGAATGGGCGCATCAATTTGCGTCTT